>JAEDGF010000089.1 GCA_016297645.1 Clostridiaceae bacterium | reverse complement strand
GAGCGAAAACCAGCCGGTCAAAACCGACACGGGTTCAAGTCCCGTCAGCCTAACGGGCAGAAGTGAAACGAATATCCGGAAAAAAGGAGAATTAAACAATGTCGATAGAAAAAGTTACCCGGTTTCTGCGCGAGAGAAACGCTGCGGACAAAATTCGCGTATTTGATGTGTCCTCGGCGACGGTAGAGCTTGCCGCACGCGCCCTGAATACGCAGGAGGCACGCATCGCAAAATCAATGTCGTTTTCCGTAAACGGCGAACCCGTCATAATCGTGACGGCGGGCGACATGAAAATAGACAACGCGAAATTCAAGTCCGTTTTTCACACAAAGGCAAAAATGCTCACTCCCGACGAGCTTGTCGAAAAGGTCGGGCACGCAATGGGCGGAGTGTGTCCGTTCGCGGTAAACGAGGGCTGCCGGATATATCTCGACGAATCCCTCAAACGCTTCGATATCGTCTACCCCGCCGCAGGCTCGGCAAACAGCGCGGTCGAACTGACCGTGGAGGAGCTGGAAGCTCTCTCCGGCGGCGAATGGACGGATGTCTGCAAGCCTAAGGAGTGACAGATATACATACCGAACGGGACTTTCGCCCCCGGGCGCGCGCAGGCACTCGCATTTGCACCATAATACAGCAGCATGACATATTATACGCCGTTTGTTTCTCGCAGTAAAAACAGACGGCGTTTTTATTATTCGTGTTTTATAAATTTTTGTGCGATACTTCAATTTTGTAAAGTGCTGCTACTTGACTTTTAATTTAAAAAAATATAAAATAATAAAGATAATGCACAGGTGTATCCGACGCGGCGCTGCTTTAATGTACCGCCGAGGTTCCCTTTTAAATAAATTCGGGTTATTTAAGCATTATTACTATATTCCGGCGCTCCCGGCGGAGCGCGATTAAATAATAATTTTGAAAACAGGAGGTGCATTGAATGGACAAAGCCTTGATAATTACGATCATTGTTGCAGTCGTCGCTGCGGCGGCAATAGGAGCAGTATGTTTTATTCTCGGCGGCATTCACCGTAAGAGGGTTGCCGAAAAAGCAATAGGCGACGCCAACGAAGAAGCCAAGCGCATAATAAATGCGGCTCTTTCAACGGCGGAAGCAAAAAAACGCGAGCTTCTCATCGAAGCGAAGGACGAGATCCACCGCGAGAGAACCGAAAACGAAAAAGAAATCAAGGACCGACGCGTCGAGGTTCAGCGCTCGGAGCGCAGGCTCATTCAAAAAGAAGAATCACTCGACAGGAAACTTGACGCACTCGAAAAGAAAGAGAACGCCGTTCAAAAGCGTCAGCAGGAAGCGGACGCAAGGCTCGCAGAGGTCGAAAGCCTGAAAAGAAGCCAGATGGAGATACTCGAAAAGCTCTCCGGCATGACAAAGGATCAGGCAAGACAGTACCTTCTCGAACAGCTTGAAGGCACGCTCGACCGCGAAAAGGCACTCAAAATCAACGAGTTCAAGCAGCGCACGAAGGAAGAAAGCGAAACCCTCGCAAAAGAAATCATCGGAACAGCCATTCAGAAATGTTCTTCGGACTATGTTGCCGAAGCAACCGTATCCGTCGTCGATCTGCCGAACGACGAGATGAAGGGCAGAATCATCGGCCGCGAAGGCAGAAACATCAGAACACTTGAAAACATCACAGGCGTAGATCTTATAATCGACGACACTCCCGAAGCCATCACGATCTCATGCTTTGACCCCATCCGCCGCGAGGTCGCCCGTGTTACGCTTGAAAAGCTCATTGCCGACGGCAGAATCCATCCGTCACGCATTGAGGAGATGTACGAAAAGGCGAAAAAAGAAGTCGAGCTTTCCGTTAAACAGGCAGGCGAACAGGCTGTCCTCGAAGCCGGCGTAAACGGAATCAACGGCGAGATTGTAAAGCTCCTCGGTAAGCTCAAATACCGTACAAGCTACGGTCAGAATGTACTTAAACACTCCTTGGAGGTCTCCTACCTCGCAGGCGTTATGGCAGCGGAACTGAAAGCCGATATCAAGCTCGCAAAGCGCGCCGGACTCCTCCACGACATAGGCAAGGCTCTCGACCACGAATTAGAAGGCACGCACATTGCTCTCGGCGTTGAATACGCGAGAAGATACAAGGAAAAGGAAGAAGTCATCCACGCGATAGAAGCCCACCACGGCGATGTCGAAGCGAAAACTCTCATCGCAGTCCTTGTTCAGGCAGCCGACGCACTTTCGGCGGCACGCCCCGGCGCACGCAGAGAGAACCTTCAAAACTACATCAAGCGCCTCGAAGAGCTTGAAAGGATATGCACCTCGTTTGAGGGTGTTGAAAACGCCTATGCAATTCAGGCGGGCAGAGAGGTTCGTATTCTCGTCCGTCCCGATGTTGTAAGCGACGACAAGATGGTAATAATCGCACACGATATCGCAAAGAAAATCGAGGATGAGCTTGAATACCCCGGACAGATCAAGGTCAACATCATCCGCGAAAAGCGCGTGTTCGACACGGCGAAATAAAGAAATTTCCAAAAAATCAAAATGCAATACACGGTACGGCAGACGACAAAGCTGTGCCGTGTTTTTTTGTGAGGGATGTAAAAAAGCCCGGAACGCAAAAAACGGTAATAATCAGATAACCGTCCGTAACGACCGGGCGCGAAAAACGGAATTACATATAACCATACATTTGTTGTTTTATCTTTTTGTTTTTTGTTCTGAACCAACCTCACCCTCGGAGTACCTTCGTACGCCTTCGGGCAAGCCTTAAACACCGTAAACGTGGCGTTTAAGGTTCGGTTAATTCACTCCGAACTTTTTTCCATCCCTCACACTGTCGGATGTAAAAAAGCCCGGAACGCAAAAAACGCCTGTATTGCCCGATACTGCCGGCAGATAATCAACCGTTAAAGGTCGTTTTTTACGCAAGCAGCGGTGTCTTTGTTTAACGACCGTCAATACAGCGGTTGACTTTTCCTGTTTTGGTAAGTTTCATTTTTCCGTGCGTGAAAAAATATCAAAAGGAGAAACCGTTATGAGAAAAAAGATAGTACCGCTTGTATTCCCGGCTTTTGAAAAGTGGCAGATACTCTCCAAGGCGGAAATAAAGACATAGAAATGAAGGAAGTCACAAGCGAAGAATGCTTCAAGCAAAAGGGCAGCGGCGCGGGAGCCACTCTTAAACAGGTGAGCGAAAAATCCGTTTCGTCAAAGCTCCTCTGATCCGACATACGGTTAAATTATCAGCCGCAGATTTTTCCGCGGCTGATTTTTTACGGAATTTGTTAAGAACTTAAAGATTTGTTTAAGACTGTTGCAAAGGCTTTCGCAATAATATATACTGAAAATGACCGGTGGCGGGCAGGCTCCCGTCCTTGCACGGCAGTGTGACCGACCGGAACGGGAAGATCCCGTCAGACAAAAAAACGAGAGGGAGCTGACAAATTTGATAGAGATAAAAAGCGTTACGAAATGCTACGGCAGCTATACCGCGATAGAAAACATCAGCTTTAAAGTTCCGGAAAACTGCATCTACGGGCTTATCGGCTACAACGGCGCCGGCAAGACCACGCTGCTCAAAACCGTTGCAGGCGTTTACCGCGCAAACGGGGGCGAGGTGCTGTTCGACGGCGAAAATGTTTTCGACAATGCGAGGATAAAGGCGCGGCTGTTCTATGTGCCCGACGACCTTTATTTTCAGCCGTACGCAAGCATGGAGAAAATGGCAGCCTTTTACAACGGCTACTACCCGAATTTCAGTTTTGACACCTTCAAGAACCTGACGGGCGTTTTCGGGCTTGACCCGAAAAAGAGCATTAACGGCTTTTCAAAGGGAATGCAGCGTCAGGCGGAGCTGGTGCTTGCAATGGCGACGAACCCCGACTTTTTGCTG
Organism: Clostridiaceae bacterium; assembly: GCA_016297645.1. GTDB lineage: Bacteria > Bacillota > Clostridia > Oscillospirales > Acutalibacteraceae > RUG806. The sequence continues at coordinate 3,263 of JAEDGF010000089.1, read as the reverse complement.
CTCGACGAGTCGTTTGACGGACTCGACCCCCAAAAGCGTACTCTTATAAAAAATCTCGTGACCGAGTACACGCACGACAGGGGCGCGAGAGTTATCATCTCCTCCCACAACCTGCACGACCTCGGCGGAATGTGCGACCGGTTCGGACTTATCAACGGCAAAAAGCTCGCGCTCGACCACGACATGAAGGATCTCGGCGAGGACTTCACGAAGTTCAGAATGGCATTCGCCGAAAACGACGACAAGACGGAGCAGGATTTTGCCGACATTCCCGTCCGCTCCTTTGCGAAAGACGGACGGCTCATAACGCTCACCGTGCGCGGCAGCATGGAGGAAGCCGAGCAGCGCATAAAAGCGATGAAGCCCGTCTACCTTGAAAAATTTCCGCTCACAATGGAAGAAATATTCTTAGAAGAAGTGGAGGGAACCGATTATGACTTCTCACAAATATTTAAATAAGAAAAAGGGCGCCGCATATACCTTCTTCTCGGGGCTTCAATCGGCAATACTCCCGGCAGTCATTCTCGCGGTGATAGAATCACTGATATTTGCGGCCGTTCCGGCATCCGGCCTCTCGTCCGAGAAAAAAGGGCTGGGGCCGCTTTCGACCAAGAAACTCTCCGACTCGATTAAATTCGTAACAAGTATTCTTGAAGAACCGGGCGCCGCTATCGCCTTCTGCGTGGCTATCGCGCTTCTGTGCATATTTACGGCTGTCATACTGCTGCGCTTCATGGCGGACAAACGCACGGTAAATGTGTACTACTCGCTCGGCATAAAAAGACACACGCTGTTTTTGTCGAGATACTTCGCAGGCGCTGTCATGATAACTGCGGCAACGATAATCCCGATAGTTGCCGGCTTCTTTGTGAACCTCACCTTTTTGAAGCTCTCGTGGCAGCTGAGCATTGTGTATATACATCTCTTTTTCGGACTGTGGATTCTCTCACTGCTCGCTTATTCTCTCTCTGCCGCCGTCTTTTCGTCGGTCGGCACGGTAAGCGAGGGAATCGTCTACTCGCTGGGCGTTATGGCTCTCCCGACCATACTGCTCGTTTCGCTTGAAAATATGCTTTCGGCTTTTGTGCCGTCCTCTACCTTTGATGCGCAGATCGTTGCGTTCGATTCAAGCGGATATTTCCAAAGCATATCCGCTCAGTCGCTTATTTTCAGGTACGAAAGATACAATCCGCTGCTGTTCTTTGCGGATGAATTCTACAAATATGCGCGCGGTGCAATATTAAGTTCCGGCGGAATAGAGCTTACGGACGAATCCGCATTTTCGTTCCCGAACATGGGAATATCGCTCTTCTGGCTCCCGGTATGTATCGCGCTCACGGCGCTCGGCTGCTTCATGTTCGTCCGCCGCAACGCCGAAAACTGCGGCTTCCTCAACACGAACAAAATTCTTGCAAACGCAGTACTGTTTGAGCTGCTCATCGCCGCGGTTTCCGTACCTCTGTACGAAGTAAACTACATGGAAACGGGCGAAATTATCGCTATATGCTCCGTTGCCGCTTTCGGCGCTTACATTTTCTTCGAGATATTCCTGAAACGCAATGTAAAGCGAATTCTCAAAACACTGTATAAATTCCCGGCGCACGCCGCGATTATCGGACTTATAATAGTCACATTTTCAAGCGGACTGTTCGGTTTTGCAAGGTATGTTCCGAACACTTCCGACATTTCCGCCGCCGCGGTGTCCATCCCCGTTTCGATAGCGCCGCTGCAAATTCGCACGACCACCGACCTTTCGTACGGTTACAGCTCCAACTATTTCGTCAACGCAAGGGCAGGCTACAGCTACAACGAGCTGCCGCAAATGACGAGCGAGAGCGACATAAAGAAGGTGACCGACCTCCACGAAAAGCTCGTAAAAGCCAACACGGACGACGACGGCTCAATTGCGGCACTCACCTTCCGTTATGTCCTTAAAAACGGACGCACCGAGAGCCGCAAGGTCTTTGTCAAGGACTACTCGCTGCTGAAAGAATCCGTTACGCTTTTGGACACCGATGCGTGCAAAGCTCAGTATGAGGAGCTGTTCGGCACGGACTGGAACAAGCTAAAAAACGCAGACGGCAAGTTCGCCGATTACCCCAACTCCTTCTACGGCGCTATGATATACGACAGCAGCGTTGTTTCCTTTACGCCCGTTTCCATGCAGGAAAACTACCTGCTCACCCTCACGGACAAAGAGTTTTCCGCATTGCGTGAAGCACTTAAAAAGGATCTTCTGTCCATGACCTCCGACGAGGTATTTGACGGTGACGCTTCGAAAAAGCTCGGCGTTCTCTCGTTCACCTCGAATGTGTCGGATAACGATATCGAGGGAATTACCGGTATAGGTAACGAACAGGTCAGCGAAGTAGAAGCGACTCCGTCCGAGGTGCTTCCGGACGATAAAAACACCGACGAGGAAAACCCGGACGAGGAGCTCCCCGATGAGGAGCTTTCGGATGGCGAAAACGAAGCGGAGAACTCCAAGCTCCACTACACCGTCCGCGCAAAAACCGAGGTCTACACCCCGTACGACAGGAACTACAATATCATTGTCACGCAGGACATGACGAACACGGTAAAGGTTCTCAAAGACGCAGGTCTTGACGGCGCATTCACATCAAAGCTCAAAATCAAGAGCCTTTCGTTCGTGAAGCTCAACTTCGATTCCATACAGGATTTCATCAGAGCAAGAACTATCCAGCGCGATATCACCGCGTATGTCCCCAACGGCGACGCAGGCTATTATTACGACGATGACTCTATTCAGGAATCGGCGAACAGACTCGGCACGGACACCGAGAATTTCATAAAGGACGAAAAGAGAATTACGGAAGTAATGTCGCGCTGCTCGCTCAGACGGCTGCTGAATAACGGCGACTTCATATGCGTAGCCGATTACGGCGACGGTTTAATGACCTGCTATCCCCTCACCGCCGCCGACGCACCGGACTATGTAACGCAGCACACCTACACCGTCAACTCGAACTGACGGAAATAAGGAACATTTCCGCACGAGGGTGGGGAACAAAATCTCACACAGGGACGAAGGACATTTCCTCCGCACGGGAATAAAGGGCAATATCGTTCAAAAACTCCTATCTCTCCCACATCAATAATAAAAGGGGATAGGAAAAAATGTTCAGAGTGAATCAACCGAACCTTAACCGCCGTATTTACGGCGGTTAAGGCTTGCCCGAAGGCGTACGAAGGTACTCCGAGGGTGAGGTTGGTTCAGAGCAAAAAAGCATATAATTTTAACC
>JAEDGF010000088.1 GCA_016297645.1 Clostridiaceae bacterium | reverse complement strand
AGTGAGCAAACGGCGAGGTTCACCGCAGCCGCAAACGATATGTAGTTTGTGACGAACTGGGGCACCGCCCCTACAATAGTTACATTTTTGTTTAAGCTTTCTTCATTGCAAAAGTATCGTATATTCTTCACGGGAACCTTACCCGTCAAAACCGGTAAGAAAATGGCAGCAAGAGTAAACTGCGGTAACGATACGGAGTTTGCAGCGAACCGGGGCATAGCCGCCTTTTTCCGGTGTTTCTGCTGTTTTTTATCCGCCGAAAAGCATTGAAAAAAAGCTCGCGGTATTGTATTATATATGTCGGCTGCGGCACTTGCGGCAAATATAAACTGTTTTTATTTAGGAAGTTACTTTTTTATGAAAGAATTTACGGTCGGCAAAAACGATGCCGGGCAGCGCCTTGACAAGTTCATAACAAAAACTCTGCCCTCGCTCCCGAAGGCTCTTATGTACAAATACCTCCGCCTCAAAAGAATAAAGCTCAACGGGAAGAAAGCCGATATAGCTGTCCGCCTTAAAGAGGGCGACATAATCGATATGTATATAAACGATGAGTTTTTTGCGGAAAAAGAAGAAAAATACTCTTTTCTCGGTGCCGGGAAAAACCTCGATATCATCTATGAGGACGAAAATATTATGCTCCTCGATAAAAAGGCAGGGCTTTTGTCCCACCCCGACGAGGGCGAATATGTCGACACGCTCATAGGCAGAGTACAGCGATATCTCTACGAAAAAGGCGAGTACGACCCGAAAAGCGAAGCGTCGTTCACGCCCGCACTCGCGAACAGGATAGACAGAAACACGGGCGGCATCGTAATGGCGGCAAAAAACGCGGAATCGCTCAGAATCCTCAATGAGAAAATCAAGCTCCGCGAAATCAGAAAACTCTATTTGTGCCTTGTGATAGGCTGTCCGCCGAAAAAAAGTGACACGCTGCAAGGCTACATGATAAAGGACGAGAAGAAAAACAAGGTGACGGTTCTGCCCTCCCCCGCGCCGGGCGCAAAGGAGATGAAAACGCAGTATACCGTCCTCGACACACGAAACGGTATAAGCCTTGTCCGCGTTGAGCTTCTCACGGGGCGCACACATCAGATAAGGGCGCACATGGCGGCTGTCGGCTGTCCGCTTTTGGGCGACGGCAAATACGGCACGAACGCACAGAATAAAAAGTACGGCGGTTACAAAAAGCAGTGCCTTTATTCCTATAAGACCGTTTTTGATTTCCGTACGGACGCAGGCATTCTCAACTACCTGAAAGGACAGGGCTTTGAAGCGGACGACATTTGGTTCCGCGACGCGTTTTACGACGGCACTCTCATAGGAGAACAGTAATACACAATAAAAAACCGGGCTTCGAATCGCGTCAGCGCACTCGAAGCCCGGTTTTTTCACCGAAAAACAGGTTTTTATTTTACTTTATCATATCGGCAAAAGCGGCTTCGTCTATAACGCGAATTCCGAGGTCGTTTGCCTTGCGGAGCTTGCTGCCGGCGTTCTCCCCGGCAAGAACTATACTTGTCTTTTTTGACACGGACGAGGAGGTCTTGCCGCCGAAATTCTCTATAATTTCGCTTGCTTCGTCACGCGTGAACATCGACAGTGTTCCGGTCAGAACAAAGGTCATTCCGGCAAAGCGCGTGTCGGAGGTATCGGACAAGCTTTCGGTGTTGACTCCGTATTCTTTGAGCCGCGACACCAGTGTTTTCGAGCCTTCGAGCGAAAAGAACTCGACAAGTTTTCTCGACATTACACCGCCAAAGCCGTCTATTTTCAGGATATCCTCCTCGGACGCCGCCATAAGCGCGTCTATATTTTTAAAATGCTTTGCGAGGAGCTTTGCCGCCTTTGCGCCTATCTCCTCGATACCGAGTGCAAAGATGAGCTTCGAAAGATCGTTCTGCTTCGATTTTTCAATGGCATTTATAAGGTTCTGCGCGGACTTCTTGCCGTGGCGGTCAAGAGCCGAGATGCTGTCCGCGTCGAGCCGATAGATATCCGCAGCGTCACGGATAAGCCCCTTTTCGATAAGGACCTCGCACACCGCGTCGCCCATTCCCTCAATATCCATAGCGTCACGGGAGCAAAAGTGAATAAGATTGCGCAGCAGCTGCGCCGGGCATTCGGGGTTGCGGCATTTAAGGTCGCTTGCGCCCTCATCTCTGAAAACCTCCGCGCCGCACGAGGGACAGTGCGAGGGCATACGGTACACGGGGGACTCCGGATTATGGTGCCGGACTCCCGCGACCTCGGGAATGACATCTCCTGCCTTGCGCACTATTAAGGTATCGCCTATCGCTATTCCGAGCGCGTTTATGCAATCCTGATTATGAAGACTCGCGCGCGACACCGTCGAGCCGGACAAAAATACAGGCTCAAAGCAGGCGGTGGGCGTTAGTATGCCCGTCCTGCCGACCGAAACCTCGATATCTGTCAGAACCGTGTCTTTTTCCTCCGGGGGATACTTAAATGCGATAGCCCAACGGGGGAATTTCGCCGTGCTGCCGAGCTTTTTGCGTTTTTCAAGGTCGTCGACCTTTATGACCGCGCCGTCGATATCGAAATCGAGTGAGCTGCGGATGCTGCCTATGCGGTCAAGCTCCGCCTCCGCCTCCTTTATATCCTTGCACGGAGTGTAAAACGGGACGGTGACAAAACCGAGCTTTTTGAGCAAATCAAGGCTCTGCCTGTGACCGGTTATCTCCGCTCCCTCAATGCGCTGAACATTAAAAACAAATATATCAAGACGGCGCGCCGCCGTTACGGTCGGGTTTTTCTGGCGCAGACTGCCTGCCGCGGCGTTACGCGGATTTTTGAACGGCTTCTCCCCGTTCTCCTCCTGCTTTTTGACAAGCTCGGCAAAGACATCGCGGCGCATATACACCTCTCCGCGAACCTCGATAAACGGCAGCTTCTCCGTGAGGACAAGAGGAATAGTCTTTACCGTTTTCAGGTTTTCCGTTATGTCCTCTCCCACATCGCCGTCACCGCGCGTCGAACCGCGCGTAAAAACGCCGTTTGTGTATTCAAGCGACACCGAAAGTCCGTCGATTTTAGGCTCGACTATATATCCGGACGCACCCGCGCCGTCCGTGACGCGTCTGTCGAATTCCTCTATTTCACCGAAATCGAAGGCGTCCAAAAGGCTCTCCATGCGAACCTCGTGTACGACGCTTTCAAATGTATTTTCGACCTCTCCGCCAACACGCGCCGACGGGGAATCGGGGCGCTTAAATTCCGGAAAATCCTTTTCAAGTCCGATAAGCTCGCGCGACATTTTGTCGTAGTCGTAGTCCGAAACATCACTGTCGTTTTCAACATAGTAGCGATAGCTCAAACGGTTGAGCAGCTCGGTCAGTTCATCTATTCGTTTTTTCGCGTCTGTTGCGTTCATTTTGTCAAAACCTCCGGGGGCAGCATACCATGTTATGTTACCACTTTTCAGGCAAAAATTCAATACAGCAGATCAAATGTGCAGTTCAAATTTGTGGTCGCAATGCATTTTTCCGTCAAAAAAAGCCGACGGAACGGCGCTTTCGCGCGAGTGCCCGAGCGGCTTTTCCGGCAGGCCGGACGCATTTTGCACGCGTTCGTCCTGCCGCTTTTTCTTATATTCAACCGGGGACGGATGATACCGCACCGCCGTTTTTCGAGCCGAAAAGCGTTACTGCTTTGCTCCGTTATCAAAGCTTTCAAGCACCTTTGCGCTTACGGCAAAGCAATCCGCAAGCCCGTCGAGGTTCATGTTGTCGTATGTGTCGCGTCTGGTGTGATAGTAGTCCTCCAGCTTATGGTTAAGTCCGGTGATACCCGTGGCACGGAAACCTGCCTGAGCAAATGCTGCCGAGTCCGTCGCACCGCCGAGGGGCGGAACCATACCCTTTTTGCAGCCGATGCCGAGCGCCTTCGCACTCTCCATAAACAGGTCGGAAACATCCTTATCTGCGGCGACAGTACCGTTGAGATCGCGGTAATTCGTCATGAGATATTTGGGATCGTGAATAGTATCATAAGAATAAATGAAGGTGGGGACATCGTCAAACTCGCCCTTGTGAGCCTCGCACCAAGCCTTCGCGCCCCTGAGTCCCGCTTCCTCGGAGCCTGTAAGAACAACTCCGATCTCGGTGTTTTCAAGCTCAATGCCCTGATCTTTCAGCTCTTTGAGAAGCGCGATGCCCATGTAGCAGCCGGAAAGATTGTCGTTCGCGCCATCGACAACGCGTCTTTTGTTCCACATGAAGTACAAGCCTACCCAGAACGGAACGAACACGAGCGTGATAAGACTGAGCGTTTTTATATACGAAGCATCGGGGTTTGCAAGTCTTATTGCCGAGATGACGATAAGATACAGCGCGCCCAAGCCGCAGATTACTGCGTGGCCCTCGAAGCCGACTCCGCCGAGCTTGTAGTTTACGGGCCACTCCCACGCAGCGTCGGGGTGTCCGTTGAAGATAATGCGGCGTTTCGTTTCACCGCTGCACTTTTTGAAAGCGGTGACATTGTGTCCGGTTTTTTCGGGGAACAGCTTATCAACACACTTTTTGTAAAGTCCGAACTGGATAAACGCAAGCGCAAGCCCGAACAGAACAAGTATGATACTCGCGACAGGCGCAAAGAAATACAGTACAAACGCGATAAGCACCGCCGTGATGGTTATGTATATCCAGCCGTAGAAGGAACCAGGGTTCTCCTTGAAGCTCTCGACCGCGACCTTTTCGCAGCCGCAGTCCTCTTTGAGTACCTTTGCCATGTACTCGCACGCCTGGCGCTCACCCTCGGAACCGGGCGACCTCTTTTCCATGTCTTTGCATATATGCGTAATTTCTTTAAGCATATACTTTGCAGCCTTGTCTTTTGCGGCTATTACCGAACTTAAATTCATCTATGAATCTCTCCCTCTTTGTTTTAAGATAATTTTAAGTATTTTTGTACACCCAGTCAAGTCAATAAATGTTAACAATGTGTTATTTAGAAAAAAAAACGGATAATTATTCGCCTGTTTACCAAAAAACACTTGTTTACGACCCGTTCACTGTGTTAGTATAAAAATAATAATACTTGTCCGGAGATGAAACCGTTGCTTATTCTCACGCCCGAAAAAATAAGAATGATAGAAAAAAGAGCAAACGATGCCGGGCTTTCGTATCTCGGCATGATGGAAAAAGCAGGTACCGGCTGCGCGGAATACATTTTGAAAAAGCACCGCTCCGCGCAGAACATCGTAATTCTGTGCGGCAAAGGCAAAAACGGCGGCGACGGCTTTGTCATCGCCCGGCTTCTGACTGCCGCCTGCAAGAGCGTCACCGTTATAAAGCTCTTCGATACGCCGAGCGACGCTCTCTCCGAAAGCCGTTACGGCGCTCTCACGGGGGATACGACCGTACTCGTCTGCCCGAAGGACAGCGCGAAGGCAGCGTCTGCGATAGCAAAAGCGGATGTAATAGCGGACGCGGTTTTCGGTATAGGCTTTTCGGGGACACTGCCCGAAAATGTACGCGCCGTCAACCGACTTTGTAACTCTTCCGGCGCGGTAAAGATCGCGATTGATCTCCCGTCCGGTGTTTCGGTGAACGGAATTTCAAAAGATTTCTTCAAAGCGGACGAAACTCTCTCAATGCTGTGCCTGAAAAAAGAGCATATCTACAAACCGTTTTCGGACTGCTGCGGCAAGGTGTCGGTTATTCCGATAGGAATAGAAATCTCATGCACAAGCGGACTTTTCTCTCTCTCCGAAGCCGAGCTTGCAATAATACTCCCGAAGCGTCCGTTTGACGCAAATAAGGGTACCTTCGGAAAGGCCGCGATAATCGCCGGAAGCAAAAATATGCCCGGTGCCGCCGTTATAGCCGCACGCGGCGCGATCGCGTCGGGAGCCGGACTTGTTTCCGTCATGTACCCCGATGTCTGCCGCAATATCGTAGCCTCCTCCGTTCCGGAGTGTATAGGGCTTCCGCTCGAAACGACCCCGGACGGAAAAATAAGCGCTTCAAACATTGACAAGCTTCTCGACGCACTCTCCTCCTGCAAAGCCGCCGCCTTCGGGTGCGGCATGGGAGTGAGCGAGGACGGTGCGGAGCTTCTCGAAGCCGTACTGCAAAGCTACACGGGTACGCTCATTGTAGACGCGGACGGAATAAACCTGCTCGCCGGTCATATACATTTATTGAAGAATACCGCCTGCAAGGTGCTTCTCACGCCGCACCCGGGCGAAATGAGCCGGCTTACGGGACTGAGCATCACCGAAGTCAATGCCGACAGAGAGCGGATTGCCGCCGCCTTTGCCGCAAAGCACGGCGTGTTCGTGCTTCTCAAAGGCTCGAACACCGTAGTCGCAAATCCGAACGGAAATGTTTACATAAACACCTCCGGCTGCAACGCCCTCTCACGCGGGGGCAGCGGCGACCTGCTTACGGGAATCGCCGTTTCGCTTGCGGCACAGGGAAAAGACCCGTTCGACACGCTCATTCTCGCCTCCTTCCTGCACGGTGCGGCAGGCGAAGAAGCCGAAAAACGCTTCACCGCCTACGCGTCGACCACGGAACGCATAACGGAATGCCTTCCGGCGGCTTTCTTACGATTATCCGAAAGCCTGTGATGTGATTGAATAAAAAAATAATCGCCCTTTTTGCCGCTCTTTTGACTGTGCTCGCGTTTTTCGGCTGTAAAAACGCGCTGCCCGGCAAGTTTGAACCGTTGCAGATATACTCAGCGTCGGCTCAGGCAAAAAAGGGTGATTTTTGTTTTGAATGCCGCGTCGACTGCAACTCGTACGAGGACACGCGCATTGAATTTACCTCGCCCGAGTCGCTCAGCGGACTTGCGCTTGCACTTTCGTCGGACGGAATAAGCGTGAGCGCCTACGGACTCTCCGATAAGTTCCCGGCGGATTTCATAGGGGAAAGCTCCCCGGCATACATACTGCTGCACGCCCTGCGCGACGGACTTTATTCTGCGCGCACCTTCACCGCCGCCGGCGACGGAGCCTACACAACGGATGTAAAGATAGGCGACTCGACCGTGCGCATCTCTTATAACGAATACGGCGAAATAACGCGGATAGACGACTTCCAAACCGGCTTCACCGTCCTACTCTCCCCCGCCACTTCTCCACTCCCCGAAGGTACAACATGACACAAAAAAACCAATCCGCAGACTCAGCTTTTTGGTGAAACATATAACGACAAAACCACATCCGAAATTTACGCGCTTTTTCCGAAAAAAAA
>JAEDGF010000019.1 GCA_016297645.1 Clostridiaceae bacterium | reverse complement strand
TTGCTGCCAACTTTTTACGGTATCAGGCGGTCAGGCTGTCGGTTAAATTGCGATACCTAAAATTTGCCAATTTTTATGCCATAATATAATGCATATAATAGTTACATTTTGTTTGGAATTTCATAATTGTCAGGTATTGAATTTCTTCTTCGGACGCTTTTTTCTGCTGCGGATATGCGGATTTTCGGATGGGTGTGGGAGAGTTTTTAATTTGCTTGCAATCGCGCACGCGCAATGATATAATGATTTATTATATATTATTGCGCCGTTTTTTGAAATCGGTGCATTGAAACGGGGTCTTTTCTTTGAACAGACGGGCATGGAGAGTTGTTCCCTACAATAAGACGAAGGCGCTCGCTCTCGCGCGGGAGTCGGGTGTGGACGAGTTTGCCGTTTTGCTGCTTTTGTCGCGCGGATACGACACCGCTGAGAAGATCCGCGACTTTGTTTTCTGCGAGGAAGCGCCGCTTGCGTCCCCGTTTGACATTAAGGACATGGACAAAGCCGCCGCCCGTGTGCGAAAAGCCGTGGACAACGGCGAAAAGATACTCGTCTACGGCGACTACGACTGCGACGGCGTGACGGCGACCGCACTTTTGTGTTCGTACCTCGAAGCGATCGGGGCGGATGTGCATTATTACATTCCCTCACGAATAATCGAGGGCTACGGACTGTCGGAAACCGGTGTAAAAAATATAATCGCGGAGGGTTATTCGCTTGTTATAACCGTCGATAACGGCATTTCGGCGGTCGAGGAGGCGCGGCTGCTTAAAGAAAACGGCGTGTCGCTCGTAATTACCGACCACCACAAGGCAGGCGCGGTGCTGCCCGACGCGGAAGCGGTAGTCGATCCCCACCGCGAGGACGACAAGAGTGTTTTCAAGGAGCTTGCCGGTGTGGGCGTTGCCTTGAAGCTGTGCGCCGCGCTCGAAAACGGCGACACCGAAACGGTTCTCGGAGAACTCGGCGAGCTTGCGGCGATAGGGACGATTGCGGACATAGTCGAATTGTCCGGCGAAAACAGGACGATAGTTTCGCTCGGTTTGAAGCAGCTTGCCAACACATCGCGCCCCGGGCTTGCGGCGCTTTTTGAAGTCGCGAATGCCGGCGGCAGAGAAATTTCCTCCACAACCGTCGCGTTTACGGTCGCGCCGCGCATAAATGCGGCAGGCAGAATGGATGACGCGGCAGCCGCTCTCAGACTTCTTATGACGGACGATCCCGAGGAGGGTGCGAAGTTGGCGGAGGAGCTTTCGCGGCTCAACGCACAGCGCCAGCAGACGGAAGCGGATATAGCCGAAGCTGCCGAAAGATATTTTGCGGAACACCCCGAAAGACTTCTCGACAGGGTTCTGGTCGTTCCCGGGGAGGGCTTTCACCCGGGCGTTGTCGGCATTGCGGCAGCGCGGCTCATGGACAAATATTCAAAGCCCGCGATAGTCATAACCGTTCCCGAACAGGGCGTTTGCAGAGGCTCGTGCCGGAGCGTGGATGGCTTTTCGATGTTCTCCGCACTCAGCGCGTGCGCGGATCTTCTTGTTCAGTTCGGCGGGCACACCCTTGCGGCAGGCTTTTCGATAGAGCGCGAAAACATCGAGAAATTCCGCCGGAAGATAAACGATTTCGCGCTTCTTACGGGCGCGGTGTACCCGGTGCTGTCGATAGATTGCCGACTGAACCCGGCAAATCTCTCCACCGAAATAACGGACTCTCTCGCGGTTCTCGAACCGTTCGGGGCACAGAATCCGGTCCCCGTGTTCGGACTGTTTCAGATGACGGTCGCGGCGGTAAAGCCCGTGGGCGGCGGCAAGCACCTGCGTGTTACTCTCGTCCGTGATACCGCAGCGGTGGACGCGATATGGTTCGGCGTGACCGAGCAGAGTTTCCCGTTTATGAAGGGCGATACGGTCGATATCGCAGTGAAAACGGAGCTGAACGAATTCAGAGGTAAGGTTTCGCTTGCCGTGCATATAAAGGATATGCGTCCCGCCGGTGCGGACGATGACGCGGTTTTCGGCGGACTTGACGCAGCCGACTGTGTAAGGCGCGGCGAGGATATTTCAGACGATAAAAAAGCGATGCTCTGTCCCGACAGGGCGTTCATCGCGAAGATATATAAGTACATAAGGGAGCATGAGCCGGTAGACATATCGGACGAAATGCTCGCGGTGAGAACGGGCTTTCCCCCCGAAAACGCCGGAAAAGCAAGGCTTTGCGTTGCCGCCTTGTGTGCGGAGGGACTTATAAAGCAGGCCCCGGAGGGGCTTAATACCGTAAAGACGGACAAAAAAGCAGACCTTACGCAGAGCGCCCTTTTGCGCCGCGTGGGGTACGGAGATAATAAATGAAACGGAGGTGCCGCAAATGAAAGAAAATACAGAATTCAAAGAGCCGGAACAGAAAAAAGCGAAGCTCACGGAAATAACGACACAGGCGCTGACGGCATCAGCCGGGCCGGCGGCTTCACAGGCTCCGAAGGCGGACGAAGCGGCGGCAAAATCGGACAAACAGCCGGAAGCCGGGAAAATCCCGGACGGTACGAATACGGCAGATCCCGTAAATACGGACGCACAGAAGCCGTCAAAAAAGACGGGTACAAACGCGCATGAGTCAGCCGAAAAGGTGTCGGACGGCGCGAATGCGCTTGCCCCGTCGGAAGCGGACGAAGCCGAAAAAGAGAACGAGCGCAGAAACAGCTTCTATAAGCCCATAGAGGAAAAGGTCGCAAAAGCCTTTTCCCCCGAGGATGCAGCCGCCATCAGGCGCGCATACGATTTTGCATATGCTGCCCACAGGGAGCAGCGCCGCAAATCGGGAGAAGCGTATATAATCCATCCCGTTGCCGTTGCCGATATTCTCATAGGCTTCGGCATGGACGCGCAGAGCGTTGAAGCGGCTCTTCTGCACGACACGGTAGAGGACACCCCCGTCACCGGCGACGATATAAAAAAGAACTTCGGCGCAAGCGTCGCTCTGCTTGTGGACGGCGTTACAAAGCTCGGCAAGGTTCCGCTTGCCAGCAAGGAGGAACAGCAGGCGGAAAACCTCAGAAAGCTGCTGCTTGCCATGTGTGAGGATATCCGCGTAATTATCATTAAACTCGCTGATAGACTCCACAATATGCGTACTCTTAAATATGTCCCCGAACAGAAACGCCGCGACACGGCGCGCGAAACAATCGAAATTTATGCGCCCATTGCAAACCGTCTCGGTATCCGTCCCGTAAAAGAGGAGTTGGAGGATCTCGCGATAAGCTACCTCGACCCCATCGCGTACGGTGAGATAGAAAAGGCGCTTGCCGAGCAGGAGCCGCAGCGCAAGGAGTTTCTCGACAATATAAAAGCTAAAATCGCCGCGAGAATAAAAGACGTAGTCGGCGACGCGGTCATCGAGGGACGAATAAAATCCGTCCACGGTATCTACCGCAAGATGTACATGAAGGGAAAGTCCTTTGAGGAGATATACGACATTTACGCCGTCCGCCTTATAGTTGACACGGTCAGCGACTGCTACAACTGCCTCGGCGTTATTCATGATATGTTCAAGCCGATTCAGGGGCGCTTCAAGGACTATATCTCGACCCCTAAGCCCAATATGTACCAGTCGCTTCACACAACGCTTATCGGCAAAGAGGGCGTTCCGTTCGAGGTGCAGATAAGAACGCACACCATGCACCGCACGGCTGAGTTCGGCGTTGCGGCGCACTGGAAATATAAGCTCGGCTACACCGACCCCGACTCAAACAAGCGTATCGAAAAGGGACTCGGCTGGGTGCGCGATCTGCTGCAAACGCAGAGCGAATTGGGGCAGACCTCCGACCTCCTCTACACCCTTAAAAGCGATTTTTCGAGTGATGAAGTGTTTGTTTTTACACCGAAGGGTGATGTTATCTGTCTGCCGCTCGGGGCGACAGTAATAGATTTTGCCTACGCCATTCACTCCGCCGTCGGCAACAAGATGGTCGGCGCGAAGGTCGACAAGCGCATAGTGCCGCTCGACTACAAGGTACAAAACGGCGAAATTGTAGAGGTCCTCACCTCTCAGCAGCAGGGCAAAGGACCGTCGCGCGACTGGCTGAAAATAGTCACCACAAACGAAGCGCGGACAAAAATTCGCACATGGTTCAAAAAGGAACGCCGCGAGGAAAACATTGCCGAGGGCAAAGCCGAGTACGAGCGCGAGCTGCGCCGCAACGGAATAGCTCTCACGGGAGAAAAGGAAGCGGAATTCCTCTCGATAATCACCGAAAAGCAGAAGCTCCCCTCCGTCGACGACTTTTTCGCGGCACTGGGCTACGGCGGCATAATCCTCTCGAAGATCATGCCCATGATAAAGGACGAGTACACGAAGTTTACCGCCGTCCCCGACGAGAGCGCGCCGAAGCTCGCAAAAGCGCCGAAGACCGTCAGCAGCGAGGGCGTAGTCGTTGAGGGGATCGGCAACTGCCTTGTAAAGCTGTCGCGCTGCTGCAACCCCATTCCGGGCGACGATATTATAGGCTTTATCACGCGCGGCCACGGCGTTTCGGTTCACAAGCGCGACTGCCCCAATGTACCGAAGGATGTTGCGAGCAGCGCCGAGCCGAACAGGTGGATAAGAGTTTTTTGGAACTCGGTCGCGAAAAGCGATTTCAATGCGTCGCTCCTGCTCACCTGCCTTAGCGCAAAGGGCATAATGAACGAGATATTCGGCACGCTCAACTCCATTCATGTCGCGGTGCAGAGTATAAACACGCGTGAAACAAAGGACGGCAGAATGCTCATAAATCTGACGATAAACGCGAACAGCGTTGAGCATCTTAAAAGCGTTATGGCGAAGCTCGGCAAGATAAACGGAGTGCTCGGAGTCGACAGATCCGGCGCGGATATATAACAGACAGGGGAAAGAAAAGACATCCCGTTAAATAAGATACGGTAAGAGGGAATGGCAATGAAAAAACACAAACTGCCGGAAAACGCAAGGGGACTGCTGCCCATAGCCTTCTTCTTTGCGGCGGCGGATATCGCGGTCTTTTTGCTGCAATACGGCAAAACGCTCAATGAGATGACTCAGATAGGAGTTTTCAGCCGCTATTTAGGCGAATTGTGTCTTGTGATATTCATTTTCGCGGTGATAAGCGATCACCTGAAAAACGGCGGCAAAGCCGAAAAGAAAAAACGGAAACAACAGACCCGTCCGGGTAAAAGGAAAGCCGGGAAAGCGCGGACTGTTGCCGAGGCTGCCGATGTTCGCGCCGAAAACGGTATAAAAGCCGAAGCTGCGTCTGCCGAGCTGCCGCAAGGCGAAGAAAACGCCGGACAAAACGCCAAGCAAAGCGCCGTTTCATGTGTTGCGCAAGCCGGAGATGAGCCGAAGCAAGCCGAAATTACGGCGGACGGCAGCGCTGCGGAAAATACAGGCGCTGCGGAAAATGCAGACACCGTCCAAACCGCCGCTGCCGAAGCTGAGCCAGATGTGCCGGATGACTTTTCGGCGCCGTCCGAAAGCAGGAAAAAGCGCAGAAAGCTCCGCACGGCAGACAAAGAAAAAATACTTAAAATTCTGTATATCATCGCGTTCGGTCAGATACTTGTCAGAATGGCTGTCACGGCTTTCAGGTATTCCTCCGATCAGCTTTTCCAAAACAGCCACTCCTACACGGTAGCCGAAGCGGCGGTGCTCGGCATAGTCGCCGCAGCCGCGTTCTTCTTCAAAAGCAGAGCGTCCTCCGGTGAATACCGCGCGAGTACGACCTATAAAGGTTTGTATGCCGCCTGCGGAACGGTATATGCGGCGTATGCTGCCGTTATTGCCGTATCGGCGGTGCTCAAACTCAATATTTATCCGTATCTTGCATGGGTTTACCGCATAAGCCTCGGCTATATCGCGCTTTTACTTGCATTCGGGCTTATCGTCAGCATTATAAAGCACGATACGGCAGGCGAAATGAACTACCCCGTATTCATTCCGTTTGTAAACAAGACGGACGGCGAAAAAATCTCCGATACGCTTGAAAAGTACACCGGACTTTCGCTCAAATCTCTTTGGAGCATTAAGCTCACCGGTGCTGTGCTGCCGGGCGCGGTGCTTTTCCTTGCCGTGTTGCTGTTCGTTTCCACCTGTGTATACAAGGTCGAGCCGTACGAAGAAGCGGTCGTGTACCGCTTCGGTACTTTAAGCGAAATGTCCGTAACACAGGGACTCCATTTCAAGCTGCCCTACCCGATAGACAAGGTCGAGTTTTACGAGGTTCACCGCAGCAAAAGCGTCACGGTCGGATACGAAGCGACCGGCGCGGACGATAATCTTTGGAACGGCACGCACGCCTCCGAGGAGTACACGCTTCTCACCGGAAACGGCAACGAGCTTGTTTCCGCAAACCTGAAACTTAACTACCACATTTCGAATCTTACCGATTATATAAAGACTTCGAGCGAGCCGGAGCGCATTCTCACCGCCTTCGCGTATGAAGCGGTGCTGTCGCACACGGCGTTTACCGATCTCGATACGCTCATGAGCGTTGACAGAACCGGGCTTTCCGCCGAGCTTAAAAAAGAGATAAACGAACAGCTCTCCGCTGCCGCGATAGGCGTTACGGTGGACGAGGTCATTCTCGAAAGCATTCATCCGCCCGTTGATATCGCCGATGTCTATCAGAGTGTGGTCAGTGCCGCGGTGAAGAAAACGACGCTCATAACGAACGCCGAAAAGGAAGCCGCGAACAGTGTCGCCAACGCCGAAAAGACGGCTAAGACCTCGGTAAAGGATGCCGAGGCGCGGCAAACCGAAAAGATTTCGACCGCACGGTACGACGCTGCCGTATTCGACGCGGCGGACGAGGCGTACAGACAGCACCCCGAGTCGTTCAGGCTCTCGAAATATCTTGATACTTTTGTGACTGCCGTAAAGGGCAAAAAGATGTATGTATTCACTCCGTCTGCCGAAAGCAGCATGAACGACTACATATTAAATCGTGCCGGCGGCAATGTCACCGTGGTGGAATGAGAGGTAATGAAAAATGAAAAAACGCGCTGAAAAAAACGCTTCTGCCGAGAAAAAGACAGATCTTAAAAAGATATATAAATGGATATTCGCCGTTCTTTTGGCCATTATCGTCGCCGTGTTCGGCTTCTGCTTTACCGTGCGCGAGGGGACGAATGCCATCGTTTCGCGCTTCGGCGATGTGAGGGGAGTCTACACCGAGTCGGGACTTCACTTCAAACTCCCGTACCCGTTCGAAAAAGTGATCTCGTACGACACGCGTTCGCAGTACATGGATTCCGGCTACACGGAAACGCTCACGAACGACAAAAAGAATATTATTCTCCAAACTTATATTATCTGGCGTGTTGAGGATGTTCAGAAATTCTACAAGAGCGTCGGTGACATGGAAAAGGCGAAAAAATACTTAAACGACCTCGCCGCGACCGTCAAAAACGGCGTTATGGGCGGCTACACGCTGCAAAATCTCGTTTCGACCGACCTCGAAAAAATAAAAATTAACGAGGTTTCGTCAAAAATAAGCGAGGGCATTGCCGAAAAAGCGCTTGCCGATTACGGCATAAAGGTCGAAAAGGTCAAAATAAAGCGTCTTGCACTGCCCAATAAAAATGTCGAGAGCGTTCTCGAACAGATGATAGCCGACCGTGAAAAGCAGGCGACTCAGCTTCTTGCCGAGGGCGAGAGGGATGCAGCCGTCATAATAAGCGAGGCGGACGCGAAGGCAGCCGAGATAATCGCCGCGGGCAAGCTCGAAGCCGCCGAAATAGACGCGGACACCGAGAAAAAGGTGGCTGCCATCTACGGCGAAGCGTACGACAAGGATTCCACGCTTTTCGTGTTCCTCAAAAAGCTCATCGCGCTCGAAAACTCCGTGAGCGAGGACACCGTCATAGTGATGAAGGCGCAGGACGGCCCGTTCGGAATAATCTCCGATGTGAACTGACGGGGTGACGGCATGAAAAAGAACGAACAGGAAAGGCTCGAAGGCGCCGTTTCGCTTGTCGTAAAGTATTTCCGAAGAATAGTCGTCGCAGCGCTTGTGCTTATCGCGCTCACCGGCATATATAAGGTGGACAGCAGCGAAGTCGCCGTGGTGCTTCGCTTCGGGCATCTCTCCGGCAGCACGCGGGCGGAGCAGATAAAGGAGCCGGGACTCCATTTCGCATTTCCGTACATAGTAGACGAGGTCATAAAGGTTCCCGTCCAAAAGGTGCAGGAAATGACCGTGAAAACGCACTACACCAAGGACACGAAGTCCGAAAATGTTAAAAATGTCGGCTATGTCATCACGGGGGACTCAAACCTTGTGCAGATAAAAGCCGTTGTAAAATACAGGATTGCCGACCCGGTTGCCTACGCACTGCGCGTGAACGACATCGAGTCCACGGTCGACGGGATAGTCAGCGGAGAAATGACCGCAGTCGCCGCGTCAATGACCGTAGATGATATTCTCACAGCCAAGAGAAACGAAACAACGCAGGCTCTCATAAAAAATGTTCAGGCTGTTTTCGATGAACTCGGGTTGGGGCTTACTCTTACGAACATCGAGCTGCCCGCCGTTTCCGCTCCGGCAGAAACAACGGACGCTTTCGAGAGCGTCATAAGCGCGTCCGTCAAAAAGCAGACGCTTATTCAGGAGGCGAACGACTACACCGCTTCGCGCATTCCTCAGGCCGAGGCCGAGGCGCAGTCGCTTGTTTCGACAGCCAAAACAAATTCCTCGTCGCGTCAGACAAAGGCAAGCGAGGAGGTCGCCGTGTTCAACGGACTTTTCGAGCGGTACAAGGCTTCCCCCGAGGTCGTCATGAATTCGACTTTCAGGCAGAGGGTCGCCGCTGCGCTCAAAAAGACCGGCGGTACTGTCATAATTCCGGACGGCGGCAACGGCGTTAAAGTTATTCTGCCGTAAGGAGGGGAGAAAAATGAAGTCACTTTCGAATTCCGCCGGTGAAGAGCTGCGCGCCATAAGCGGCGATATGCTGTCCGACACCGACAAAAAACGGTTTGCAAAAGATATCATCTCCGCCCTCGCGGCGCTCACCTGCCTTATCGCCGGCAAACTCTATGCAAAATTTTTCCCCTCGCAGGATGTTATCGCAGGCATTATTTATTTTGTAGGGGTCGCCGTGATAGGCATTCCGATTGCGATAACGGCAATAAAAGGATTCATAAAACAGGATATTTCCGCCTCTATGGAGATCCTCGTCTTTGTCGCCGTCACCGTCTGCGTTCTCGACGGCGAATATACCGTTGCAATTCTTATACCGATAATTCTCACGATCGTCCATTTTCTTGAAGAAAAGAGCATAATGGGCGGCAGAGAGGCCCTCGACGGCTTGAAGAAAATGCAGTCGCGCACAGCCGTTAAAATAGTCGACGGCGTCGAAACCGAGGTTGACGCAAAAACACTCGTCCCGGGAGATATTATAGTTGTTAAGCCCGGCGCGGCGCTCTCCGCAGACGGCACGGTCATCTCCGGCGCGACAAACATGGATCAGAAGTCGCTCACCGGCGAGAGTATTCCCAAGGAGATAAACCCCGGGGATTCCGTCTACGCCGGTACGGTCAACATCGACGGTGAAATAAAAGTCCGCGTTGAAAAGGCGTATGCCGAGTCGTCCTTCTCGAAAATAGTCGAGCTGCTCGAAAACGCCGAGAATATGACCATGCCCGAAACCCGTATAGTCGACCGCTTCATGGTCTACTATATTCCCATGGCGCTTATAATTGCCACACTCGTATGGCTCTTTTCGAAGGATATCACAAAGGCGGTCGCCGTTCTTGTCGTCAGCTGCCCGTGCGGCTATATGCTCGTGTCGTCCGCGCCCGTCATTGCGGCTCTTGCCGCGTCCGCAAAGCGCGGGATCCTCATAAAAAAGCCGTCGTTTATAGAAAAGCTCGCCGAAACGGACTACTTCGTTTTTGATAAAACCGGCACCGTCACCGGCGGTACGCTCGAAGCCGTAGGCACACATCTTGTCGGTGCCGAAAGCGAAGAACAGCTTATCACAGCTGCCGCCACGGTCGCGAACGGCTCGCTCCACCCCACCTCGCGCTCCGTTGTAAAGCTCGCAGCCGGGCGAATCGAAGAGGGCTATTCCGTCACCGAAGCCGTTGGAAAAGGCGTGCGCGGCAAAAAAGGCGATGATGAAATTATACTCGGTTCGCGCCGTTTCCTTGTGTCCGAGGGCTTCTCCGTCCCGGAGAGCTTCGAGGAGGAGGGCGCGTGCAGCTGGGTCGCGAAAAACGGAGAGCTGCTCGGGTGCATCGTATTCCGCGATATCCCGCGCCCCGAAGCGGCAGAAGCAGTTTCCAAGCTCAAAAAGATGGGCGTTACGGAAGTTTGTATGTTTACCGGCGACAACGCCGTAGCTGCCGAGCGCATAGGCACGCAGATAGGGTTCGATACGGTAAAAAGTCGTCTGCTGCCCGAGGATAAGCTCGAAAATGTCAAAGAGGCGAAAAAGGAACACATCGTCACGGCAGTCGGCGACGGCATAAACGACTCGCCCGCGCTGGGCGAAGCCGATGTCGGCATCGCCATGGGCGCGATGGGGTCGGACACCGCCATTGCGAGTGCGGATATCGCCCTTATGAACAACGACCTTAACAATCTGCCGTTCCTCGTCGAGCTGTGCCGCAGGACGAAAAAGACCATATACGCCAACATAATCATTGCGTTTTCCATCAGCTTCGTGATGATATTCCTCGCCGCCGCAGGCGTTATCTCCCCCGTGACCGGCGCATTCCTGCACAACATCGGCGCGTTTATCGTCCTCATCAACAGTGGCAGGATTCTCAAAAAGAACCGCGAGGAATAAACCCGCCGCAGTGAACAACACCGCAGCGGCAATATAAAAATCAGCGTCCTGTTTTTTACGGGGCGCTTCTTTTCTGAAAATGTGTTAAAGTCGTTATTTTTTCGTTCAGTTTTTGTGCGCAGTCGTTGATTTTTCCCTATGTTTTTGTGCAAAAGCGGTTGATTTTTCCCTCATGAAATGTGTATAATATAATTGATAACAGTCCCGGGGGGTGTAACAATGTATCTGAAAAGAAAAATCGACGATTTTCTTTATCAATGGAAAAACGAGCCGTCGAGAAAGCCGCTCATAGTAAAGGGAAGCCGTCAGGTGGGCAAGACGGAGTCCGTTCTCCGTTTTGCCGCCGAAAACTACGACAGCGTTATCGAGATAAATTTTATAAGGGACGAAAAATACAAGTCGATAATATCGGACGGGTATTCCGCAGCCGATATCGTAAAAAATATATCGCTTATAAACCCCTCCGCAAAATTCATCCCGGGAAAAACGCTTATATTTTTTGACGAGATAACGGAGTTCCCCGAAATTGCAACCGCACTCAAATTCTTTTGTATTGACGGCAGATTCGATGTAATATGCAGCGGTTCCATGCTCGGCGTGAACTACCGCAAAATCGAGAGCAACAGTGTGGGCTACAAAAAAGATTACGAGATGTACTCGATGGACTTCGAGGAATTTTTGTGGGCGTCCGGTTACGGTGAAGAAACCGTTGAAGATATGCTTGCTCATATGCGCGAATTCCGCCCGTTCGGCGAAACGGAGATGAGAGTGTTCAGGTCGCTGTTTCTCGATTACTGCGTGCTGGGTGGGATGCCGGCTGTCGTTTCGGAATTTATCGCAAAAAAGACCTTTGAAGGGTCGCTCGATACGCAGAAGCAGCTTATCGCGGACTACAAAGAAGATATCCGAAAGTATGCCTACGGAATAGATCAGACAAGAATACTGAATGTTTTTAACAGAATCGTCCCTCAGCTTGCAAAGGAGAATAAGAAGTTTCAGATTTCAAAGGTCGCTCCCGGCGCACGGTTTCGTGATTACCGCGGCTGTGCCGAGTGGCTTGCGGACGCCGGTATGGTGAACATCTGCTATTGCATGGAATTCCCGGAGCTGCCCTTGGGCGGCAACTACGACCCGGATGTGTTTAAGCTGTTCTTTGCGGATACGGGGCTGCTGGTGTCCATGCTCGACGAGGAGGCTCAGCAGGATCTGCGTGCAAATAAAAATCTCGGTGTTTACAAGGGGGCTTTATATGAAAATATCGTGGGCGAAGCGCTCGTAAAACAGGGCTACAAGCTCTACTACTACAAAAAAGACGACTCAACGCTGGAATCGGATTTTTTCATTCGTTCGCTGTATTCGCTTATCCCCGTTGAAGTCAAAGCGAAAACCGGAAAAACGAAGTCGGCGCAGCAGCTCATTTCGTCCGGCAAATATCCGGATGTCCGGTTTGCCTTCAAGTTTTCTCTGAATAATATCGGTCACGAGAACGGAATTTATACATTCCCGTACTTCTGCGCTTTTTTGTTGAAGCGGTTTATGGCAGACTTCAACGCCGAGGAAGAAAAGGGACTGTAATTCTTGCGGAGTTAAATTTTCTTTTCCTCACGGGCTTTTCCAAACTCATGGTAAACCGTTTTTTCGGTCACTCACAAAACAGCAGGCGGTTCGTTTTGCGAACCGCCTGCTGCTCATTTCTGCCTTGCGGCAGTTATTTTATTTCTTGAAAAGCTCTATTGCCCAGCCGAAAAGGGCGTATACCATCTTCATTATCTTGTTAAGGATGGAGGGGGAGAAGGTGTCGAAGAACGGGTTGGATGCGTTCTCGCCCATAAGCTCCGAGTAGTAGATAAGATGTGTTTCGTAGTTCGTTACATCGTTTTCATCAAGATTGAAAACTCTTATCGTTCTGCCGCAAGGTGCGCCGTATGCGCGGAAGCCTACGCCGCCGTTGTAGCCCATCTTGATGCCGTCAGCCGATGTGCCTACGAAGTTGTTGTTGTGGTCGTGAGCGAAGAATGCGCCCATGATGTCGCCGTTTGCGACCCATGCCTGATATTCACCGGTCTGAATGTCGAAATCCTCGGAGCAAGGAGCTTCGCCGAAGTCGCCCTGTGCTATGTCTGTATTGAGGACATACCACTTATGATCTCTGCGAGAGTAGATAGCGCCGTCCGTTTTCCAGTCGCACTCGGTGAAGAACGAGTAGATCTCCTTAACGGGTACATGCTGGAACACGAACGAGGGAACGACCTTGCCGCCATTGAGAGCTTTAAGCTCTGCGCTCTTTGCGTTGTACCATTCGAGCTGGTTCTTGTAGATGCCGGTGTAGCCGCCGTTTGCGGTGTTGTTGGTGTCCATCATGTAGATGTTGAACGCAATATCGGTGCCGTTCGAGCCGTAAACTATCATGTTATTAGTAAACGGATCTGTGCTGCCCTTTACGGAAACGCAGTTCGGATAGGAGGAGTATACCTCGAACATCTCTTCCTCGCTCATGGTTTTTGCGCGGTCATGGTCGTGGTTGCCGAGAGTGACAAGGAAAGGAATGTTCCTGTCCGCAAGAGGCTTTATGATATTGTCGATAGCTATTTTGTAGTCCGCTTTTGAAGCGCCGGGATACATATCCGCGAGCTGGTCGCCGACGAAAACGACGAGGTCGGGCTTTTCGGTGTCAAGCGCCTTGGTTATAAAGTTGACCATTTCGCTTTTAACGCCCTTGCCGACATCCTGGGTGTCGTTGAGCATCATAATTTTGAATTTGCCGTCGATGTTAAATTTGACAACATCCGTTGTGTCCGCCGCAAAAGCAGCAGCCGCGCAGGTGATGAGCATAACAGCAGCCAAAAGAATGCTGAGTAATTTTTTCATTTTTGTGTTCTCCTGTCCGGAAAAATTTTTTTGAGTCGTTTACCTGACGAACCGTTTTCGCCGTGCAGGGAAGAGCCGTGATTCTATTTTATTCCGTACTGTTTCATTCCGCTCCATTTCTGTCCCCAGCTGTTTGCCCAGCTTTCGCAGTAGAGCTTGTAGTATGAAACATTGTTTTTCCGGCGGTAGCCTTCAAAGAAGTTGCACCAGATTGCGGACGGGATACCCACGACGAAGAAGTAGAAAACTCCGAGCAGCATACACTGAATGGTGTGCCCGTATTCGTGTATGCGCGTGTTGCGCGTCCATTTTTCCTCGCGGCCGTCAGCCATGAAAATGAACAGCCCCATTGAAAGTCCGCCCTGATTCCACGGTATGTAGGATATCAGCGCGTTGCAGAACCGCTCGTGGCGGCTTTTGCGGAACAGCTTGAAAAATAAGAAAAGAATGCCCCCGACAATGTTGACAGGCAGACCCCATGTGAGCTGCACGAAGTAAAACATGAATCGCGCGAAGCCGTGAGTCGCTATTGATTTGTCGATGGGTTTTGTTACTTTTGCTCTTGTCACGGGCAAGTCCTCCGTCCGGATCAGATAAACTCTGTATCTATTATATAGGCAATCACCGGAATTTTCAATATCTATCAAAAATTTTTCAAAAAATTTCGGGGAAGATGTTCAATTTGTGAAAAACGACGAAAAAGCAGTAGATTTTTCCTTGGTTCTATGTTATGATGTGGAGGAACAGAAAGAATAAATTTGGAAGGAAAGAATACTATGAAAAAGATAACAGCTGTCATTCTTGCCGTTCTCATGCTTCTGCCCATGGCGGTCACTGCGTTTGCGATTCCTCTTTCAGAGGGCAGCACCGCGCTCGACAAGCAGATGCTTGACGGAAAAATAGATTCCACGGGAGTCGATTATGTATACTACTCCCCGGTAAAGGGCGACGGGGACAACACAAAGTACCCCCTTATGATCTGGCTTCACGGTATGCGTTCCGGTCAGACGAAGCGCGCTCAGCTTCAATGGTACGAGTTCTCCAACTGGGCAAGCGACGAATATCAGTCGAGATTCGAAAACGCCGGCGGCTGCTTCCTTTTCGCACCCCGCGCGCAGAATTCGACCAATAACTGGGAAGGCGCGGACTGTGCTCTCCTTAAAAGGACAATAGACGCGTTTATCGCTCAGCTCGGCGACAACGTGGACCGCGACCGTATCTACATAGGCGGTTACTCAACGGGCGGACTTATGGTTTGGGAGATGATCTCGCAGTATCCCGATTTCTTCGCAGCCGGACTTCCTCTCGCGTCCGTTATGCAGCCCTCTGTCTCGCAGATCAATCAGCTCTCGAATGTTTCCGTCTGGATGATGGCAAGCGATAACGACCCCTATCCGCTCGGTCAGAGCGAGGATGCTCTCGCGTCCTTCAACTACCTTGCCGGCACAACAAAGCGCAAGGACGGAATAAGACTCACCACTTTCAGCGATGTCGTATTCGCCGACTACACCCGTAAGCAGGTTTGGAGCAACGGCAAGCTCGTCATTGCCTCCGACGCTCAGCACTATCTTTGGGAAGCCGTCACCTACGATATGCACATGGCAGACGGCGTGACTCCTTATGTCAACACCACCACCAAGGACGCTGCCGGTAATAAGATAGTATTCGACGAGTCCCCCGAGGGCGTTATCAGCTGGCTCTCCCGTCAGAGCAGAAATCACGACGGCTCGTCCGGCGAAGATGTAAACTTCTTCACCCGTCTTATCCTCGCAATAAAGCGTTTCTTCGAAATGATAGCGACGCTTTTCAAGGGTATCGGTAAATAAGCCGCATATAATCGGTACAACAGCCTGCACACACATGACGGCGCAGGCTGTTTTTGAGTCCGAAGGAAGTGCGTTCCCGTACTCCGGCGCGGTCTGCGGCGCGTCGACGGGAGAAAAGCTCCGGCGATAGCAAAGGACGGTTCGGCTCAAAAAGAAAAGCGCCGGAATAAAGACGCTTCGGCGCAAAAAAGCTCCGGCAGAAAAGAGATGCTGCCGTGCAAAAACAAAATGATTACAATAAAGACACTTTTGTTTTATTTTCCGTTTTCATATGATAGAATATACAAAACAAAAAAGACGGAGTGTTTTATGCAAAGGCTTAAAGATTATTTTGACGCGGAGAAAAGGGAATTCCTCTCCACGGTCGGAAAACTCGAATATGCTTCATGGTGGATTCTGCGGCTTTGCATGGTCGGCGCGATAATATACTGGAAAACAGACAAGCCCGACGATTTTGCAATAACCATTATGGAACTGAATCTGCTTGCCACTTTTGCGGTTCCTCTTCTCAGGATTCTTTTCTTTAAGAAGATTTTTCTCGGCAGGCTGCGTTTTCATGTGCAGAGCTACATAAATATTTTTGTCTTCCTCGGGTCGTTTCTCGGCCACGGGTTCAGGTTCAATTCCACGGTCGAGAATTACGACAAGTTGCTGCACATAATTTCCGGCGGAGTTGTGGTGCTGCTCGGCTATGAGATACTTATCGGCTTGAAAAACGCCGAGCTTGCGCCGAAGTCGGTGCTTTTGTTCGGTTCCGCCGGGTTCTCGTTCACCGTGATGGTCGTGTGGGAGCTTTTCGAATTTTTCACAGACTACTATATAAAGGATTCAATAAATCAGAAATATTGCTGGAATCCGCCCGAAAATATGATTTTCTTCCGGTTGTTCGGTTACAGCGTCAACGCGCCCGAGCAGTACGCGGTGCTCGACACCGACCTCGATCTGCTGTGCGCACTGGTCGGCTGTGCCGTCGGTTCGGCAGTCCTCGCCGCGGCACTCAAAATAAGATCGAAAAAAACGGGCGTGAAAGCAGTCGGACAAAAGACCCGTGAGTTTTCCGTGAGGGGTTGACCCCGGCGCGCCTGCTGACGGCTTTATATGAAAATTCGTCGTTTATGCGCAGCCGGAATAATCTGCGCAGCTTAGAAGGAGATAATAAGAAATGGATGTCCGTGAATTACTTAATTTGAAAAAAGAACTGCGTTTTGACGAAAACGGAAAATTCCGTATTCTGCTCATGACCGATCTCCACGCCGGTCACGGCTTTTCGCCGCAGCTCACCGAAGGAGTCGAGGCGCTTGTTGAACACTGCAAGCCCGATTTAGTTCTCTTAAACGGCGACACCTCGGGCTGCCACAGGAGAGTCCACTGCGAAAACGAGAGCGACCTCAGAGAGGTGCTTGACGCAGTCACCGCGCCGATGGAGAGAAATTCCATTCCGTGGGCGCATGTTTTCGGCAACCACGACGACAACTACGGCTTCAAAAAGGAAGATCAGGAAACGGTGTACGAGAGCTACCCCTGCTGCGTATCCAAGCGCGGCGAGGTTTCGGGCGTTGCAAACTATGTATTGCCCGTTTTGTCGCATGACGGAACAAAAATTGCATTTAATGTCTTTATGCTTGATTCTCACGACAACTTAAAGGTGATGTCTTGTGAACAGAACCGTCCCGGCGTGCTGAACGCCGTTCTGCCGGTGCATTTTGCTGCCGGGCGCGACTATGCTATGCCGTATTTCGACCAGGTCTGCAACTACTGCGAGCAGTCAAAGGCGCTCGAAGAATATAACGGCGCACCCATCCCGGCTATGATGGCAATGCATATCCCCGTTCCGGAGGTCCACCTTGCGTACATGAACCGCGAGGAATGTAACTTTAAGGGCAACGCTCGAGAGGATATCGGCTGCGGCGAGTTGAACAGCGGACTGTTTTCCGCGTGCATTCAGCGCGGAGATGTCAGGCTCATGTGCTTCGGACACGACCACCAGTGCGATTTCGACGCGGACTACTGCGGTATCCACTTTGCCTACGGCGGCGGCATGGCGTACAACTGCTACTGCGACGACGATATGCGCGGCGGCAGAGTAATTGAACTTGACGAGAACAAACCGGGCGAATTTGTGACATACAATGTACGCCTTCGCGACCTGCTCGGCAGTGCGGCAGACAACATGATGGGTGAGCATTGGAGAGATTGAGCGCCGCCGTTCGCAAGAGAAAAAACGGTGAAATATCAATAACAACAGACAAAAAACGACTGTACGGCAGAATAAATCCGTACGGTCGTTTCGGTTTATTGTGTGTATTTTTCAGCGCGAATACTTTTCAGTGAAGGTCTTTCCCGCGCAGATGCCTTTTTATTCGCGTGTTTTTGCCGCATGAATGTTTGTCTTCGTGCGCTTTTGCCGCGCAAATGTGTTTCGGCGGACTGCCGGAAGGTGCAGAACTGTGCAGAGCGGCGCAGAGGTCGGCTTTATCGGCGCAAAAGCGCTTCGAGAACGGCGGCTGCGGTCTTTTTTTCGCCTATCGGACGGGCGTTCAACTCACTCCAAAGCTCGTTGAGGTCGGCTTCGCAGCGGCTGTTTTCCGTCAACAGGTCGTCCGGCGTGACACCGAGAACAGAGCATATTTTCAAGAGGGAAACAATGCGCGCGTTTGCCGTTCCCCGTTCGATGTCCGCGTATGCTCTTTCGGATAATCCGGCGCGTTCGGCTGCTTCGGACTGCGTGAGTCCGCATCTTCTGCGACGTTCGTATATCTTGGTCCCGATAACGGATAAATCAAAAATTAGCATTATTCCTCCTGAAAAAATTTGTATATAAGAATTATACTTCCCTTTTTTCTTGACAAACAGGAAGAAAAATGCTATATTTCCATGTGTATAGTTCCTATTTTACACAACGAAGCACAGTTGATTCGACAAATAAAAAATCAATAAGCGAGAAAATTAACAAAATAAGTCGGATTTACACGGGGCAATACGGATATATCCGTGAGAAAACGAACTGTACATATTCCGTGAAAATCTCTCATTCTTTCTTTTGCTTTTACGGCTTCGTTCGATGAATTTTCAAAGTGGTTTTCGGGAGGTGAAACAGGCAGAAAGCGTAAAGATGTAACGGTAAAAACCCGTAAATTTTATTTGTGGATGTGCGGAATCGTATTTTTGTATGCAGAGCCGGTTGGTGGGGACGGCTTTCGGAGATACGGCCGCAAAAATGTGAGTTTATTTTATGAAGGTGAAATGTGAATGAAGAAAAAGTTTCTTTTGTCGGAAAACGGACAAAGGACCGTTTCCGCGTTGTGTATTTTGGCGGCCTACATTATAGTGTACGGCTCGCTTGCTTTGTTTGAATATGTCCTGACAAAGAAGGCGATTGTCGCTTTTGTCTATATTGCGGCAGGTACATTTTTTACTTACCAGCCGTGCCGGAATAAGCTTGCTTATTCATTGGCTAAATCCTTGCCGCGCCCGTTGGATATCGCGGTATCGGTTTTTATTGCCGCTGCCGCCGGTGTTTTTGCAGCCCCTTACTATATGGGGGAGCGGCTCATCCCTTTTGAGTGCACGAAAGAAGCATTGACTGCCATGCCGCTGAAAAAACTTAAAAAGCTCGACCTTGATTTGACTCTGATAGGGTTGCAGTTTATTCCGGAACGCAAAAAGATCCCGCTCTGGATTCATGCTTACGGCTGCAAAACATACGGAGAGGCAACCGAGCTGCACCAATTGGTCACAGAGATATATTGTGACAGATTCAATGAAAAATACGACTGAAAAAATATCAAATCATTTTTTTTCGGACGGAACGGTTCGCTTAAACAGAGTCGGCGCACGGTAATGCGGACTCTCGGCGAACCGTGATAAAACAAAACCGGGCAGTTCATTTGAACCGTCCGGCTGTTTTGTTGTTTGGGGGGTAACTTCAATATGAAACTGCCCTGAAATTACTAATCAGTATGCATTTTTATAAAGTATAAAGTGACAATATGTAGGGGCGGTGCCCCTGCGCCGCCCGCGAGGGACGGCGTGTGCGTAATTGATGACATCGGTCGACCGATACAATTAACAGCAACGCGACAGCATATAAAAACAAAATCGACAAAAAAGTGATTTCTTTTTTGCCAATGCGAAAGCAATTTTTAATTTAAAAGTTCCATTTCAATCATTGCGATTTACAATGGTCGTTCGGGGCGGTTCGGCTGCCGCGAGAAGCACCCTCGCGGTCGGCGCGGGGGCACCGCCCCTACAAATAGTTACATTATGCATTGTGATTCGTCGCTGTAAGATTGCAGTTTAGTCTGATTTTGGTTATTTTGATAAACCAGCACCGAGAAGTGGTTGCTTGCGTGTCAAAGTATCGCTTTTTGCAAAAAAAGAACAAATTAAAAACGGAGAGCGCAATTTCTAAAAAATGGTATATGAGAATTGTAATTTTCTGTCTGCTTGACAAATATAAAGGAATGTGCTATATTTTGTATCGTAAGATTTCTATTTTGCTAAAAAATAAATAAGTGGAAAGGATGATAATCTATGAAGAAAAACACAGTTGTTGCCTTGTTTATTACCGTTGTGGTTCTTGTATTAGCTTTGGTTTTGATGAAAAACGAGTGTGTGATTGCAACAGCGGAAGTAAGCCCTGATTACGACGATTCGGTTGTTTCATTTAATTTAGTAAATTCGGGAGTACAAGAGGACGAAATAAAAAATCCGACTATAAAGGACGGAGTTATCGTTTCGCGTAACGATAAATTTTGTGGTTGTTGCCATGCCCATAATCATTCGCAAGATATTTTTGAACGAATAAAATGCGTTTTTTGTAAAGTAGTGCAGCTTTTTAAGTTTAAGATTGAAAAAGAACCTGTTCACAAATTTGTAAAAGTCGATGTCACAACTTCACCATGCACGGGAGAAGATATCTCTGTATACAGATGTGCGATATGTAATATTCGTGTTCAAAATCCGGATGAAAGTTCAACTCATTCTATGATAAAATGTGATGTTGGGCAGGCCGCAACTTGTGAAGAAAGTGGCTTTTCGGCATACGAAGTGTGTTCGGTTTGTGGCTTTGTAAGGTTGATAGATGTAGAACCGCCAAAAGGACACATGATCGTGACTGATCCTGCCGTTGAGCCGGGCTGTGGGAAAGACGGAAAAACGGAAGGAAAGCATTGTTCAAGCTGTGGGAAAGTGTTTATAGAACAGAAAGTAATCAAAACAACGACTCAGCATGACTTTGTTTATAAACCTGTTATGCAGAGTACAGAATGGTCAAATGGTGTTCACATTAAGACTTGTTTAAATTGCGGAGTTACAACAGGTAAAGAAGAAGCCTGTACATTAGGTGAAAAAGTTTGGATAGACGGTGAACCCAACTGTGAAAAGGCAACCATGTATTATCAAGACTGCTCTGTATGTCATGGCAAAAAGCAGAAAACTATTAAAAAACTCCCCCACAAATTTGTTGAACAGACGGATGCACAGGGCAATTATACCAATGTTAAAATAACAAAAGAAGCCAACTGTACCGAAACCGGTATAAAAGCGATAACCTGTATTCTTTGCAACAAAGCGACAAAAGACTATGTTATTCCGACAACGGGGCATGATATCCCCGACCGTGTTCTTAAAGAAAACGAAACCGTTAAGTGCGATGTTTGCGGTCAGGAGCTTAAACCTGCGGAATTTGACTTCTATAAAAACGAGTTCAATATTTTCGCTTCCGGCAAATACTACTACGAAGGCTATGCAAAGACGCTCAACGGATACTATTCAAAAGGTAACCCGAGTTATGAAACATCCGATATCTTTTTTGCGGCCAACCCCGGTAAATCCATCTATATGCCGATGCCCTTCGACGGCAACGAAATAGACTACCTCGCTTATGTTGACAAGAACCTTCTCGGTAAAGAGGTTGTGAGAAAGTATTTCCATACCTTCTACGAAGGAACGAACTACTACTTTGATATAAGCAACCTTAAATCCATCATGTCGGCACTTCCCGACGGAGGCGATTCGTCCATTGACGAGATCGACTTCCCCTCGCCCAAGGATCCCTATTTCAACACCAAGCTCGACAATGTTAAGCTCACCGAAGAAAATATGTCGCTTGTGGTATATCAGGGCAAGGTCTGCACAAGATTCACATTCACATCGAGAGATGCGATTCTCCGTGTATTCATGGACGGCAGAAAGCTCCTTCTCATTGAGAAGTGCGATCCCGTAAAGAAAGACAGAAACGGCGCTCCCCTCGTTATCGTCGCTACCTACTTCACGATGATCACCGCCGATATCCCCGAGTTCATGCGCACCGCGACCGGTAAAAACAGCAAGACCCTCTCGGGTCTGAGCGGACTTCTTGAATTTGCAAACTACATCGGCATAACAGAAGTATAACAAACGGATATTCGATAAAAGCAAACACAATATGACGAACAAAAAGCGACTGTGCGGCACATGAGGACCGCACGGTCGCTTCGTTGTCGGGACTTTTTTTCGGATGTAATAGCGAACTTTTTTTGTTTCAATCAGTTAAAAGTCGTTTTTTTGTTGCGGTATTGTTATTCCAATCATTGCGATTTGTAACGGTCGTTCTCGGGGTGGTTCAGCTGCCGCAAGAAGCACCCTCGCGGGCTATAAATGGTTGTATTTTGTTTAGAATTTCATTATTGTATGGTGTCGTACTGTTTTTATAAAAATTCTGACAGCCTGATACCGTAAAAAAAGATGCTGCAAGAGGGGTTCTTACAACATCTTTTTGCTTATTGTCGGACAGATACGGGGAATCCGTGTTTATCCGTCGATTTTTATTTTACGGAATCGATATACTTTCTGATGTTTGCGATACCGGCATAGAGTTCGCTTTCGCCGTTTTTGGTGACAACGAGTGTGGGTGCCTGTTTGAGTCCGAGTCTGACGGCTTCGTCCTTATGCTCCGACACGAACAGCTTTTCGTAGCCGATTCCCTCTTTTTCGAGCCAAGCCGCTGCAAGCTTGCAGTTGGGGCAGGTTTCGGTCGCAAAGAGGATTACCGTTCCTTCGGGTTCGCAAGCGGGAACTTCGTCCGTGAATGCAGGAGGCTCTGCGCCGCAGCAGGCAGGTCCGGAGTGCGTCAGATGGCTGTTGCCGAGGTCGTAGACCTTTCTGTCGCGGAATTCCTGTGCTTTGCCGTCGTTCCAGTTCTGAACGGGGCGGTAGTAGCCCGTGATTCTCGAATAGACCTCGGTGGTCTGTCCGCATTTGGGGCAGGTGTACTGCTCGCCGGGGAGGTAGCCGTGGGTACGGCAGACGGAATAGGTGGGGGAGATCGTGTAGTAGGGGAGCTTGTAATTTTCCGCTATCTTACGGACAAGCGTTGCAGCCGACCGCCAGTCGGGGAGCTTCTCGCCGAGGAACGCGTGGAAAACCGTTCCGGAGGTGTAGAGCGTCTGCAATTCGTCCTGAATGTCAAGCGCGGTGAAAATATCTTCGGTGTAGCCGACGGGGAGGTGCGAGGAGTTCGTATAGTATGGCGTTCCGCAGTCGCCGGCGGCAGTGATGATATCGGGATATCTCGCCTTGTCGTGCTTCGCAAGACGGTATGTTGTGGACTCTGCCGGAGTGGCTTCGAGGTTATAGAGGTCGCCGTACTCCTCCTGATAATCGGACAGGCGTTCGCGCATATGGTTGAGAACCTTTTTGGTGAACTCCTGAGTTTCCCTGTGGGTCATGTCCTTTCTCAGCCATTTCGCATTCAGACCGACCTCGTTCATACCGATAAGACCGATAGTCGAGAAATGGTTGTTGAAGGTGCCGAGATATCTCTTTGTGTAGGGGTAAAGTCCCTCTTCGAGGAGCTTCGTTATAACGGTACGCTTGATTTTGAGCGAGCGCGCCGAGATGTCCATCATCTTGTCAAGACGCTTGAAGAACTCGTCCTCATCCTGTGAGAGGTATGCTATACGGGGCATATTTATGGTGACAACGCCGACGGAGCCGGTGCTTTCGCCGCTTCCGAAGAAGCCGCCGGACTTTTTGCGCAGCTCTCTGAGGTCAAGACGCAGACGGCAGCACATACTTCTTACATCGCTCGGCTCCATGTCGGAGTTTACATAGTTCGAGAAGTAGGGAGTGCCGTATTTTGCGGTCATTTCGAACAGCAGACGGTTGTTTTCGGTTTCGCTCCAATCGAAGTCGGAGGTTATCGAGTAGGTGGGGATGGGATACTGGAAGCCTCTGCCGTTCGCGTCGCCCTCTATCATGGTTTCGATGAACGCCTTGTTGACCATGTCCATCTCTTTTTTGCAGTCGCCGTAGGTGAAGTCCATGGGCTTGCCGCCGACAATTGCGGGCTTGACAGCGAGGTCTGCCGGAACTGTCCAGTCGAGAGTGATATTCGAGAACGGAGCCTGCGTACCCCAGCGCGAGGGGGTATTGACACCGAAAATGAACGACTCGATGCACTTTTTAACTTCGCCGTACGAGAGGTTGTCCACCTTTACGAACGGGGCGAGATATGTATCGAAGGACGAAAACGCCTGCGCGCCTGCCCATTCGTTCTGCATTATGCCGAGGAAGTTGACCATTTGGTTGCAGAGGGTCGCGAGGTGCTTTGCCGGAGAAGAGGTTATTTTTCCGGGAACGCCGCCGAGTCCTTCTTCAATAAGCTGACGGAGCGACCAGCCTGCGCAGTAGCCCGTGAGCATGGAAAGATCGTGGATGTGAAGATCCGCGTTTTTGTGCGCGTTAGCTATTTCCTCGTCGTAAATTTCGCTGAGCCAGTAGTTTGCCGTGATAGCGCCGGAGTTCGAAAGGATAAGACCGCCGACAGAATATGTTACGGTCGAATTCTCCTTTACGCGCCAGTCGGTGACCTTGACATAGTTGTCGACAAGCTCCTTGTAGTCGAGAATGGTGGAGCGCATCATGCGCATTTTTTCGCGCTGCTTTCTGTAAAGAATGTACGCCTTGGCGATATCCGCGTAGCCTGCCTGAACGAGAACTGATTCAACGGAGTCCTGAATGTCCTCAACATTGATAAGCCCGTCCTTGATCTTCGGCTCGAAATCCGCCGTTACTTTGAGTGCCAAAAAATCAATAACGCCGTCGTGATACTGTTTGTTCTGCGCTTCGAACGCCAGCTTTATGGCGTGTGCAATTTTGGCAATGTCGAAATCCGCAATTTTGCCATCTCTTTTTCTGACCTGATAAGACATTTGTTACCTCCCTTTGGGGAAAATCCCCGAAATCATTTTTTGTTTTCACTATAATAATAAACGAAGCGGCGGTCTTTAAGGCTGACGGCAGCCGAAGGCGCAAGGCAGTAATTGCCGATTTTTCGTAATTTGAGCGAAAAAAATACACCTGAACGGTGACCGACGCTTCTGTTGATTTGACCGATTGACACATATGATACCACACCGCGAACGCCATTTCAACCCACTGCGGCAAATAAAAAGATTTTTGGAATATCTCACAATATTATGTGCGCGATTTTGGTTGAAATGATGGTATCATACAATATGTAGGGGCTTGACCGCAGATTTATACATATTCCGACAGCGCCGAGACGGCTGTTTTGGGGTGTCCGACTCATTGTTGTCCGTTATGTGTACAGTATTTGATTGACATTGTGCGTTATATAGGATAAAATCTAAATGTAAAAAGCTTTGTGCGGAGGGTCGGCATGAAAAAAAATGTTGAAATCGACAAAAAAATAAAGGTATTTCCCTTTGCTCTGTTTATTATCGGCGCGGTGATATGCGCCGTGCAGCTTATCACGCGGCAGAATATCGTTGCGGTCGTGTCGGTCGGATACGGCTGTATCATGGCTGCTGTCATGCTGCTCTCGGTAGTTATAAAGAAAAAGATTTATTTTTGGGAGGTCATCGGCACTGCCGCCGCGCAGCTCGGGACATTCCTTTTCCATGTATTCTGCGGAGCGGACGCAGGCTTCGGCGCGTTCATAAGCGGTAAAGCCGGCTGGTCGAGCGCGGAGCATCCGCTTATGGCGGGCGACGGCAATTTTTTCACACGCCTTGCCGGAAATGCGCTCCTTGTTTTACCCTCGGCTGCCGCGCTGTGGGCGCTGTTTCTGATTGCAAAAAAGACCTTCAAGAAGCCCGCCGCAAAAAATATTTCGTGCATTTTGGCAGGCGTTTTTCTCACGGGCGCGTCCGTTTTCTATGTCCTCACCATGAATATGCGCACAAAGCCAGTTACCGACCGCCTTTGGGAGAGTCACGACGACTATCTTAAAAACATAGACAACAGAACTTCCTCCGAAAAGCCCAATGTTCTCGTCATTCTCACCGACGACCTCGGCTACGGCGATGTGTCCTTAAACGGTGCGATTTACGACACTCCG
This sequence comes from Clostridiaceae bacterium, assembly GCA_016297645.1. Taxonomy (GTDB): domain Bacteria; phylum Bacillota; class Clostridia; order Oscillospirales; family Acutalibacteraceae; genus RUG806. Next base: position 6,979 of record JAEDGF010000019.1, on the reverse strand, counting down.
AACATTGATTCGATAGGCGAAAACGGACTGAATTTCACCGATTTCTATTCGAGCTACTCCGTCTGTTCTCCGGCGCGTTTTGCCGCGCTCACGGGCAGATATCCGTACAGAGGGTATGCCGACAATGTAATTTACCCCACGGTCGACTGCTTCTCGCCGTTTGCGCAGACGCGTATTTTCAACAGTGTTGAAATGCTCAACAATACGGATGGTATGCTCGGTGACGAGATAACCCTTGCGGAGGTATTTAAAGCCGCCGGGTACTCCACAGGCTGCTTCGGCAAATGGCACCTCGGCGACTACGGCGAATATTTGCCGACGAATCAGGGCTTCGACTACTTCTACGGCAGCCACCATGTAAACGACATGAAGCCGTTTTACCATGTCCGTGAGGCCGGCGGAGAGTATACTGTTGCGCACGGCACGGACGAGCTTAAAGATCAGTCGAATGCCACAAAGTGGATTCATGAGGAGATTTCCTCGTGGATAAAAGAACAGACCGAAAACACAGATAAACCGTTTTTTGCGTACTACACCACCCCGTGGCCGCACGCGCCCGTTTTTGTCGGCGATGAATTCAAGGGCAAGAGCGGAATGGGTACATATGTCGACTGCATAACGGAATTCGACTACTACCTCGGCGAGCTTTTCAGGCAGCTTGAAGCGGAGGGCGAGCTGGAAAACACGATAATTGTTTTCACGAGCGACAACGGCCCCGCGCTCGAAGGCTCCACCGGCACTCTGAGGGGCGGCAAATATCTTGCCTACGAGGGCGGACAGAAGGTCCCGTTTATGCTCCGTTGGGACAAAAACGGCGGACTTTTCAATAAGGGCGAAACGCGCGCGCAGTCGGCAACGCTTGTCGACCTGTTCCCGACGCTTATCGAGATGTGCGGCATAACCGACGACGGCGGAAAGGCTCTCGCCATGCCCGGCGACCGCGTCATAGACGGCGTTTCCATGGTGGATGTCATAAAAAATGACGAGCTGCTCCACTCTCCCGAGGTGCCGATACTTCACATGAAGCGCCGCAAGGTGAAGGCTATTCAGTACACCGTCCCCACCGATGTTGTCACCTCGCGCGCGGAGTATAAAGACTATAAGTACGACTATTTGAAAGAAAACGATTATCTCACCTTCAAGTATTTTAAGAATATACAGAACGACAATTCGGCGTTTTTCGATAAATACCGCAAGAACTGGCTCCATATCCTGACCGACGACAAGGGCGAGAACTACAATCGTACGCCCGTTTTCCCCGAGATAGCTGACGAGATGAAAACACGGCTTGAAGCAATACAAAAAGATTTTGAAAACAATCCCCGCGGGGTGAAGGACTGATGCCGCCGCTTTCCGTCATGATAAAGCCCGCGTCCGGCTCGTGCAATCTCAGGTGCAGATACTGCTTTTACGGCGATGTTACTAATTTGCGCGAAACGCGAAATTTCGGCATTATGAACGAGAGTACGGCGCAGAAGCTCATTTTTTCGGCACTGGATTTTGCGGACGGGGAGAGCGTCGCGTTTGCCTTTCAGGGCGGCGAGCCGCTTCTTGCCGGAAAAGAATATTTCCGTTTTTTCGCCGATACCGTGAAGAAGTTTAACACGAAGAAAAGCCGTGTCTTCTATTCCGTACAGACCAACGGCACTCTTATTGACGACGAGTGGGCGGAGTTTTTCGCCGAAAATGAGTTTCTTGTCGGGCTGAGCCTTGACGGCGACTTGACGGGGAATCGCTTTCGCGTTGACGAAAAGGGCGCGAATTCGTACTACCGGATACTGCGCGGCTCGGGGCTTCTCAAAAAGCACGGCGCACGGTTTAATATTCTTACGGTACTCACCGGCGCTTGTGCCGATAACTGCGAAAAAATTTACAGACACTTTCGCGCGTCCGGGTTTAACTACATACAATTTATACCGTGCCTCAGACCGTTCGGCGACAAAAGCGAGAGCGAGTTGTACATGACCCCGGATCAGTACGCCGATTTTCTCATCAGAATTTTCAATCTGTATGTAAAGGATTTTGTCAGAGGACAGTATGTCAGCGTGCGGTATTTCGACAATCTCGTGCGGATGTACCTCGGCGAAGCGCCCGAGCAGTGCGGACTCGGCGGACACTGCACCCACCAGTTTGTCGCCGAAGCAAACGGCAATATCTATCCGTGCGACTTCTACTGTACGGACGAATTTCTTTTGGGCAATATAAACGAAACGCCTATGAAAGCCTTTGCCGAAACGAAAAAGGCTGAGGATTTTATAAAGGAAAGTCTTGTTATCCCCGAAAAATGCCGCGCGTGCCGCTATTATCCGCTGTGCCGCGCCGGGGGCTGCAAGCGCATACGGGCGGACAGGGACTACTGCGAAGCGTACAAAAAATTCTTTTCGTCATGCCTGCCGCTGTTTTCCGTCTTTAAGCGCCGATAAAAACGCGAATTGACTTAACGCGCCGGCGGGTGTATAATGTGTACAATTGCTGATTGAGTGGTGAAGATTACGGACACTTCAACATATCTTATCTTGTTCGCGGTCGTGATCTTTTTGTGCTGGATCGTTCCTGCCGTAAACAAAAGACACCTTGATATTATAAGAAGGAAGAAAGGAAGAAAAAAAGCTATGCCAACCGAGCTTCTCAAAGAATTTGTCGGAAAAATGTGCGCCGTTTCGCTCTTTAACGATTCCTTCGGTGTTTCCGGACGGCTTACCGCCGTTGAGGGCAACTGGATAAGAATAGAGGAGAAAAAGGGCGTTCGCATTATAAACGGCGACATGATACGGGACATAAAACTGCTGCCCGAGAAGAAATAAGCAGGTTCTGTTTGTCGTTTTGCACAGTTCGACGAGGAAGTATTTGTATAAAATGCGGAAAAACAAGTTTTTTCAACCTACTGTTTTTAGGTATTATTCAGGCTTGACACTTTAATATCCGTGTGTTATCATAGCGTCATAAAACCTAAGGAAAAGGAGAACTCGCAATGACCGCATTTGTGACCGTTACCGGAATAATGTGCATGTGCATGATGACAGGCTCTTGCAGCTGCGGTGTCGTCAGTTTTCCTGTGTCCGAAAGGGTTTAACAAGGACTGAGATCGTTGCAGTTGCGGAGCTTGTTTTTCGACAGGTTCCGCTTTTTTTGCGCCGAAAACGCAGTCCGAAAATAATAACGGCTCAAAGCCGAAAAAAGGAGTAATACTCATGAAAAAAGTTCTTGCATCGGTACTTGTACTTGCACTTGCTCTCTCCGCTGTTTTTGCTTTTGCTTCCTGCGGAAAAAATGATTCCGACCCCACCGACAGTGCTTCTCCCTCCTCAAAGGATAAGCTCGTGATCGCCGTTCCCAACGACACGACCAACGAAGCGAGAGCTCTTATGCTTCTCGATTCCCTCGGAGTTATCAAGCTCAAAGAGGGCGCAGGCATCACCGCTACCAAGCTCGACATCGCTGAGAATCCCCTTAACATCGAATTCAAAGAGGCAGAGGCTGCTCAGCTTCCCAACCTTCTTAAAGATGTTGACTACGCCGTAATCAACTCCAACTACGCGATCGACGCAGGCATCGACCCGACGAAGAGCGCTCTTAAACAGGAAGGCTCCGCTTCGGCTTATGCTAACATTCTCGCAGTTAAGGAAGGCAACGAAAAGACAGCAAAGACTCTCGCTCTCAAAGCCGCTCTCGAAAGCAAGAATGTAGCCGATTACATCACCTCCAAATACAACGGTTCGGTTGTAAGCGTTGTCGACAAGACTAACGACGGCTATGACGCATCCGTTGATTATGATTCACTTAAAGGTCAGACCATCACGGTCGCCGCTTCTCCCGCTCCTCACGCCGAGATCCTCGCAATTGCAAAGGATATCCTTGCCAAGAAGGATATCACTCTCGACATCAAGGAGTACACCGACTACATAATCCCCAATAAGGTCGTTGAAAGCGGCGAGGTTGATGCCAACTACTTCCAGCACGCTCCTTATCTCGACAACTTCAACGCCGAGAACAACACTCACATCGTTTCCGTCGGCGCTATCCATGTTGAGCCGATGGGCATCTACGGCGGCAAGCAGACTACTCTTGACCCTCTCACCGCATCAGCAGCAAAATAAAAAATGAACCGGGCTGCCGCCGTTTTCAACGCGGCTGCACACCCGGAAAACTACGGCAGGCGAACGGAAAATCTTTTCCGTTCGCCTGCACAGGGCAAATTCGGGAAAACCGGAATGAATAAAGGCGCGCGGTTCTTGTTAAGACTGCCGCCGCGGTTTCGGCTTTCCCGAGTCTGTCGAAAAAGGGCTTTTTCGCCCGTAATAAACGAAACGAGGGAATCGCATGATAGAAATTCGGGGTCTTTCAAAGACATTCACAACGGCGGACGGCACCGTCGAAGCGCTTAAAAATGTCAACCTGACGATAAACAACGGCGAGATATACGGTATCATAGGTATGTCCGGCGCAGGCAAAAGCACGCTCGTCAGATGTATAAATATGCTCGAATGCCCCACCGAGGGCAGCGTCATTATAGACGGCGTTGACATGGGCGCGCTCACGCCGAAGCAGCTTCGTAAGGAGCGGCGCGGCATCACCATGATATTCCAGGGGTTCAACCTGCTCATGCAGCGCACCTGTCTTAAAAATATCTGCTTCCCGTTGGAGCTTGCCGGAATGAAAAAATCGGACGCTGAGCGCCGCGCACGCGAGCTGCTCGAAATAGTCGGCTTGCCCGACAAAGCCGGGGCATATCCCGTCCAGCTTTCGGGCGGTCAGCAGCAGAGAATAGCTATTGCCCGTGCGCTTGCCACCGACCCTAAGGTGCTTCTGTGCGACGAAGCTACAAGTGCCCTCGACCCCAAGACCACGCATTCTATTTTGCAGCTCATTAAAGAGATCAACATAAAGCTCGGTATCACAGTTATTGTCATTACTCATCAGATGAGCGTCGTTGAGGAGATTTGCAGCAAGGTTGCAATTCTTGACGGCGGCGAGGTCGTTGAGGAGGGCAATGTTAAGGACATCTTCTCCGCGCCGAAATCGGACGCCGCCAAGAGGCTCGTTTTCCCCGAGGGCTTCGATGCTCCCGTTGTGGACAGCTTCTCGGACGAGCATCGCATAAGAGTCGTTTACAACGGCGCAGACGCGGCAGGCACTCCCATGATAGCAAAAATGGCTGTCGATATCGGCATCTGCGCCAATATTATGGCGGCTTCAACAAAGACTATCGGCGGAATGGCGTACGGAAATATACTGCTCGGCATTCCCGGAGGCAGAGATGAAGTCGAAAAGGCAAAGGCGTATCTTAAATCGGTACCCGATATAGTGATAGAGGAGGTAAAGGACAATGGTTGAGAGCTTTTTTTCGGCGGAAGCGTGGCAGACGGCATGGGAGATCGTTAAAAGCGAATTCCTTTTCGGCTTGTGGGAAACCTTCTATGTCACCGTTGTTTCCACTCTTTTTTCACTTGTTATAGGACTTCCTCTCGGCGTGCTGCTCGTTGCGGGCGACAAGGGCGGAGTGCTCCATATGCCCTCGTGGGTGCTGCACACCCTCAATGTTATAATAAACCTGCTGCGTTCCGTTCCTTTCCTGCTCCTTATGATAATGGCGTTCCCGCTTGCCCGTGTCATTGTCGGCACCGCAGTCGGCACGACCGCTTCAATAGTCCCGCTCGTTATCGCAGCTTTCCCGTTTGTCGCCCGTCTTGTGGAAACAAGCCTGCGCGAGGTAAACCCCAATATAATCGAAGCGGCGCAGAGCATGGGTGCGTCACCCTTTGAGATAATAACAAAGGTCATGATTCCCGAGAGCGTCCCCTCGCTTATCTCCAATGTCACCATTGCGATAACGACCATACTCGGCTACTCCGCGATGAGCGGAATAATCGGCGGCGGCGGACTCGGCAAAATAGCGATAAACTACGGCTATTACAGATACAAATATGTTGTAATGCTTCTTGCCGTCGTTGTTCTCGTTCTGCTCGTTCAGGTGTTCCAGAGCATCGGCACTCACCTTGCCGTCAAGCTCGACAAGCGCCTTAAAAACAAATAATTATGAACATTCAGGGACTTCAAAAACTTACGCTTCTCGACTACCCGGAGCATACTGCCTGTACCGTTTTCACCGGCGGCTGCAACCTCAGATGTCCGTTCTGTCACAATGTACCGCTTGTACTCGACCCGACCGGTGGCGACAGAATATCGGAGGAGGAATTCTTCTCGTTTCTTTCGACTCGCAAGGGGCTTTTGGACGGCGTTGCCGTAACCGGCGGCGAGCCGCTCTTGCAGCCGGATATCGAGCGTTTTCTGCGCGACATAAAGGAGCGCGGCTTTGCCGTAAAGCTCGATACGAACGGGGCATTTCCGGAAAAACTCACTTCTCTCATAAAAAAGGGACTTGTAGATTATATCGCGATGGATATAAAAAACCGTCCGGAAAAATATGCGCTCACGACGGGCGTTGACGGACTTGACCTCGCGCCGTTTAAGGAGAGCATTGAGATAATTATGTCGAGCGGTGTCGACTATGAGTTCCGCACTACCTTGGTCGACGAGTTTCATACGGTCGAGGATATCGCCGCAATAGGTGATTTGATAAAGGGTGCGCGCCGCTACTTTTTGCAGAAATTCAAGGACTCCGGCATTCTGAGCGAGGACTCCTCGCACGCGGTGAGCGATGAAAAAGCGGATGAAATGCTCCTTGCCGTACAGGGAAAGGTAGAATATGCGGCTTTGCGCGGATAATCGGACGGGTAAAAAACCGCAGACGAGCGTTTTTCGATCGGCTTTCGAAAAATGCTGCGCAGAGGGTTGACTTCCGGTTTGCCTGAATTAAAAATACCGCGCAGCACCGAAATAGGGGTTTGCGCAAATCGGACCGAACAATGCGTCAATATAGATAAGCTAAACGAACCGTTTGCACTTTTTGTGCGCGGTTCTTTTTTTTAGGCTGACGGGATTCAAACCCATGTCGCCCGTCAGTGCCCCTTTTCGGCAC
>JAEDGF010000087.1 GCA_016297645.1 Clostridiaceae bacterium | reverse complement strand
CTGCCCGAAAAAACGATAACGCTTGCGGCAGTTTTTTTGCCGTCTGCCGTTTCGATGCAGAGCTCCGTTTCGCCGGGTGCTACGCCGGTAAAAGTCACCTCTGCTTTGTATGTAACTTCGCCGTTTTCGTCTATCGAGCCGTGTGCTTCAATGTTCTCAACAACGGCTATCGAGCTGTCTTTCATGTAGACCTTCGATGTTTGTGCATCAAGATAACCGGTTTCGCCCATGTCGATTATTTCGATCGTACGATGTGTTCCTTCGTCGATGCAAAACTCCTCTGCGCCGTAAAGATGAGTCGGAGCTTCGGCTTTTCTTACGGTCAGACGGTAGTCGTTCTCGATATTTTGCATTGAAACCGTGTAGGTACTGTCGGCTTTGAGATACTTATACTCGTAGTTGCGCAAGCCGTTCATTTCAAAAAAGCTGTTGCCGTCCTCTTTGAAATAAAAGATATTAAAGTTTGAAATAACGGAATAATATCCGTCCTCCTCAGGTGAAAATGAGTAAACATTTTCGGGCAAAAGCGTTTCGTTTTCGATAGGGAAGGTAAGCCCGATCGTGTCGCTTTCACTTTCCGCGAGCGCAATTCCGGCAGGCATTGATGTGAAGAGCATTGCAAATGCCAAAACGGCGCAAAGCACGGTTTTGAGTCTGTGTGTCATTTTTCTTCCTCCGTTTAGTGATAGTCACGGCGGTTGCCGCGCATTTTGTCACAATACTATTAAAACAGATTCCACAAATAATTTCAACACATATTTGCCAATTTGTATTTTTTTGATAGGTTTCAGTATGTTTTTAATTAAAAAGAAAACGAACCGCGGAGGTAAGCTCCCTTCCGTGATCCGTTTTCGGTCAAGTTGTTTTTAGTTTTCAGACGCATTTTCCGTGTTCGGAAGCAGTCTTTTTGCATTTTCTTCGGCAAGGCGTTTAATAATCGCGGGACGAACATTTGTGTACGCATCCGAAAGATGTGCGGCAAGCGTTTGTGCCGAAACGGGAAGCCTGTTTTCGAGCCAGTGAACAGTTACCGTCTGAATGCCGCCCAAAATGAACGCGAGGTAGCACATAACATCGTTAAAATCCTCAGCCGGAATCATTTCTTTCAGCTCTGCCGTGAAGTTGTCTTCAAGCCGTCCGATTATACGGCTTTGGAGCCTTTCACCGTTTGATGAGGTCACGAACAGACGGTAGTAGTCCTTGTTTTTTTCAAGGAAGGTGAGTGCCCTTGTCATTGCCTCAGTCGGGTCGAGAATAACATTTTTCGTACCCAGCTCATCCAAAAGCTCGTCTATTGCCTCTATCATGTTCGTCTGAATCGCCGCATAGAGGTCATAGACATCGAGGTAGTGCGCGTAGAAGGTGCCGCGTGAAATATTGGCGCGGTCAACGATATCCGTTACGGTAATTTTGTTGATATCCTTTTCATTCAGAAGCTCAGCGAACGCGGTTTTTATGAGCATACGCGAACGCGTGGCGTTTTTGTGTGACGATTTTTTTATCGCAGCCATTTCAACACTCCTATTCTTGTTTTATTCTGAACGGTTTCCCGTTTTTTTACCGGAGAAAAGCGGGTTTATTGCGCTTCAAAACGCACCGACCGCTTTTTAGGGTGCTTCGGCGCGTTTTGGCTGGGAAAATATGTCGTTTTTCGGTGAACTTCATTCGTGGAAAAATGTAAAGCCGAGTAAGAGCGACGAGGAAATTCGTACGGTTTCGTACGCATTTTTTTGCGCTGCTGCTTTGTATTTTTTTCAAAGCGGTACATTTCATGCTTCGGTAATCGAAAGTTTGAAAACCGGCATTCGCAGCGCGTGCGAAATTTGATTCTTTGTCAGCCTGCCGCGAAGTCCCTTTTTCAAGAAAGTCAGACTTTAACGGTTATCTGTTGCTCTTGTTTTTCTTTGAGTATTTAGTCTTGTAGACAACTCTCATCAAAAGACTTTCGGCAGCATTTATCGGCTTTGTGCCGTAAAGAGCCGCTGCGGAGAATGCCTTGCAGCCCTTCTCGGTAACAAGCTCAACCGCTTTTGCTTCATCGGAGTCTGCCCCCACACAGACAGCACCGTTGTGCTTGATCATAACGGCATCGCGTTTACCGAGCTTTCTGACGATTTTTTTTGCGCTTCTTGACGCGTTTGACGGGTCAAAGTCGACGCATTTCAAAGAAATGCCGACTATCTGCGCAAAATCGTCCAAAAACGGCTTGACCGTAAGACCTGTTCTCGATGCCTTTACAACGGCGTCCTCCTTTGAGTGGATAACGGCGTTCACATCGTGCCGAGCCTTGTAGACAGCTGCGTGAACGGCGGCTGTGTCGGGGCAGGGAGTGAACGGGTCGAGCGGCATTCCGCTCTCAATGTCAATGGCGGTCTTTTCGCCCGTCGTTTTATCGGTAAGTTCGCAAATGCCGAACTCCCTTACCGAGTCGTAAGCACCGAGCGAGTCGTCCGCCGCCTCCGTCATAAGGTTATTGGCTATATAAGTCGTGAGCGAATCGAAGCCCTCGGCAATGTTGCCGGTGAGCTGGTGATACCGTTTGAGAAGCGCATTTTTGCACACCTTTTCAAGCGTTGTTGCAACAGCGAAGGCGTTTTCCCTGTCCGTTCCGAGGCACAATGCGCCGTGGTGGAGCATCAGTACCGCGTTTGACGAGGAGCGTCTGAGCGCATTGACAACGCCCGTGCGGAGCTTCTTTGTGCCGGGCAGACCGTAGGACGCTACCGGAATGTCGCTTCCGATGACTGTTTCATCCTCTTTGTCGAGCGTGTTTATATCAAGTCCCGACAGACCTGCAAGCGAAGCGTAAGTCTGGTGTGTGTGTATGACGAAATTGACGCTCGGGCGCAATTCGTAGCACTTCGCGTGGATCCCTTTTTCCGACGAGGGCTTTATGCTGCCCTCATAGCTGAGATCCGCAATGTTGACGATAACTATGTCGTCCTCCGTGAGCGAGAGATAATCCCGTCCGCTGGGAGTGATAGCGAAGCGTTCACTGTCGATACGGCAGCTGACATTGCCCCATGTGCGCTGGATAAGTCCGTCCTTTACAAGCTCCTTACCTGCTTCTATAACGCTGAGTTTTGCCTGTTTTATGTCCAAAACTATCATTCCTTACTAAACGACCGCCGCGGTCGGTGCAAAAGGGAGAAAAAAAGTGTAAATAGCCGTGCTGTAAACAAAAGCAGCTGTAAAGTTGATATAAGCCGCCTGTTGCAAGGCGCGTTGTCGAGGTGTTTGTCTGTGCTTACTCTTTTCTTCCTCCGGGTGCAGACAAATACGGCGTGCCGTACTTTATTTTCAGTTCTCTTTTACTGCGATGTTCTCAAATACTCTGTCGAAGCGTGCAAGAGCGTCGTCAATAAGCTCGGGAGTGTATGCCGCGCTCGTGTAAAGACGGCTGCCTGCAAGCGTTACAAGTCCTTCCGCCATGTAAGCGGCACCCATGTGAGTCATTTCCGTCTTTCTCTCGTTTGTAGCGTTGAGAACGCCCGGGATAGTCCACGGCTTCGACCAGTCGATGGAGAATTGAAGCGTGCCGACGGTTTCGAGGTGGCAGATAGAGCCCTGGTTGAAGGCAACGAACGGAAGATGGCGTTTTGCGATGATTTCGTTGAGTCCCTTGGTGATTCTGTCGCCCATTTCGCCTGCTTTCTGGCAAGCGTTTTCTCTGTCGATAGCTTCAAGAGTGTAGTAACCTGCCGCGCAGCTGAGCGGGTTTGCGGAGAGCGTGCCGCCGCAGAAAGCCTTCTTGACCTTGACTGCGCCGTCAAGACCCGCACCGAGGTACTTCATGTATTCTCTCTTACCGCCGACGCCGCCTGCGCCCGGATAGCCGCCTGCTATAACCTTGCCGAATACCGTAAGGTCGGGCGAGCAGCCGAAGTAGCCCTGTGCGCCTGCCATGCCGATACGGAAGCCCGTAACGACCTCGTCGAAGATAAGGAGTGCGCCGTATTTGCGGCAAAGTCTTTCAACGCCCTTGCAGAAGTTGATATCAACGGGACGGGAGCCGCTTTCGGGGCCTATTGCTTCGAGAAATACGCCTGCCGTACCGCCTCTGAGAAGGTTTCTTCTGAGAACTCTTTCAAGTGAATCGAGGTCGCCGGGGAAGAACTCCTGCGTATCTCTCATTATTCTTGCCGGAACGCCGTTTGCCTGTGTAAACTTTGTGCCGGGGATTCTTATGCCGTAGCCGAGCTGATCGCTCCAGCCGTGGTAAGCGCCGCCCATTTTTACGATGTTTCTCTTTTTGGTCGCAAGACGGGCGATGCGGGCTGCGAGCATACAGCCCTCGGTGCCGGATTGAAGCATACGGAACATATCGATGGTTTCCATGCTGTCCGAGATCTTTTTGGCGAGCTTGTATTCAAACTCGTGGAAAAGACCGGTGGAGGGACCGCAGGTGTTGAGCAGATCGATGACCTGTTTTCTTACTTCGGGCGGATTTGAGCCGAGGACGGTGGGACCGCCGGCTTGAAGGAAGTCGTAGTATCTGTTGCCGTCGAGGTCATAGAGATAGCAGCCCTCAGCCTTTGTGAAAACAAGGGGAAAGGGATAATTGAAGGCGAGGTTGTGCTGAACGCCACCGGGAATTATCTGCTTGGCTTTTTCGATCATAGCCTTTGACTTTGAGCATTTTGCGTCGAAGTAATCTCTTTCGTATGCCGCGAGAGCCTCGGGTGTGATGGTGTAGATTGGCTTTTTGATAAGCTCGTTGAGCTTACGGTTTATGTCAGCCGCATCGGGGTATTGGGAAATAGCAAATCTGGTGTCCATAAATTAACTTTCCTCCTGCCGGAAAAAATTGTATATTCACTATTGTATTGTACCACAGGTGTCGCGCAAAATACAAGTACAATAATTATTCATTTTGTACTTTATCTCGGCGAGCATGAGTTGCTGCTGCGGACGAAAAGTCAAAAGCACAAAAAAGACCGGAGGCGGAAAAGACGATAAAATACGAAAGCCGTTTTTCCCCTGCCGATTCTTACATTTTTTCAGCATATAATGATAAAAATCTGTGGACAGGACGGGAATGGTGTGTTAAACTGAATTTGAGTTTTCTTTTTTTTCGGATGAGGATATTTTCGCACGGGACTCAAAACGCCGTCCTGCTTCAAAAAGGGCGTGCACCCGTTGTCTTTTATTGCAGCGACTATATTTTTCCGGACTTTTTTCGGCGCGTCCGGCGCGATATGATTCAGGAGTGAGCGAAAATGGTTTCAAGGGGCAGAAAGATAAATCTTCTTCTTGCCGATGTCGGTGTGTTTGCCGTTGTTTATACGGTCGCTATGACCTTCGGTCCGAGCGACACGCTGCGCGCTCCCGACTTTATTACACCCAAGCTTATCGTTGGTTTTTTTTCTTTTCGGCGGCTGTTATGTTTGCGATGCGCTGCCTGTTCGGTATTTACGGCAGCATATGGCGCTACGCTTCGTCCGGTACATATTTCAGGCTTATTCTCTCCGATATGCTCTCGTTCTTCGTCGTTTTCGGCACGCGTTTTGTCTTTCCGCCGCTCAACATGGGCTTCGGAATGACGGCTATGATAGCGGCGCTCAACTGCCTTGCCGCAATGGCGATGCGTTTTCTGTACCAAATTATTTAAAAAGATGCCCGTTCAGGAGATAGTTATCGCCATGCCCGGTGCGGACGGCGAGAAAAGGAATCGGCTTTACAATCTCTACGCACAGGCGGGCTGCAAGGTCAAAATATACGATTTCCCGCTCGGAAACGGCGACAACAGCGAGAAAAAACGCGAGCTTCGCGCACTGTCCATTGAAGATCTGCTGTCCGGTGAAAGCATAACCTTCGACAACACCCTGTCCGAAAAATATTACTCCGGAAAAACCGTCCTTATTACGGGCGGCGGCGGTTCTATCGGCTCGGAGCTTTGCCGTCAGATAGCAAAGCTCGCCCCGAAGAAAATAGCGATTTTCGATATCTACGAAAACAACGCCTACGATATTCAGCAGGAGCTTATACGCAAGTACGGCTCGTCGCTTCTGCTTGAAGTTTACATAGGCTCGGTGCGCGACAAAGCCCGTCTGGACGAGGTTTTTGCGGCTGTCAAGCCCGATGCCGTTTTGCACGCGGCGGCGCATAAGCATGTCCCTCTTATGGAGAAAAGCTGCGCCGAGGCTGTCAAGAACAATGTACTCGGAACATATAACACTGCGGACGCAGCCGAAAAATACGGCGTTGAGAAGTTTGTTCTCATTTCGACCGACAAGGCTGTCAACCCCACCAACATAATGGGCTCGTCGAAACGGATGTGCGAAATGACGGTACAGGCGCGGCGCGACGGCAAAACGAAATTCGTTGCGGTTCGGTTCGGAAATGTTCTCGGCTCAAACGGCTCGGTCATTCCTCTTTTCAGAAAACAGATAGAGGAGGGCGGTCCCGTGACCGTAACCGACAAGCGCATCATCAGATACTTTATGACGATTCCGGAAGCCGCTCAGCTTGTTCTCGAAGCAGGCGCCATGGCAAAACGCGGAGAGCTTTTGTCCTCAATATGGGCAAACCCGTAAAAATATACGACCTTGCGGTAAACCTGATAAAGCTCTCGGGGCTTATCCCCGAAACGGATATAAAAATAGAGGAAGTAGGACTTCGCCCGGGTGAAAAGCTCTACGAGGAGCTGCTCATGGAGAGCGAAACACTCTCGAAAACGGAAAATGACCTGATATTCGTCGAAAAAGACACGCCGCTCATGCGTGACGAGGTCGACGAACGCGTCAGAATACTGACGGAAGCGGCGCAGAGCGGCTCGGAGGAAAAGGTTCGCGAGGCGTTCAAAAAGACCGTTCCCACATTTATGGAACCGGCGGACGCGAACGGCAGCGCGGTCATGAAAAAATATGTCTGAGAAGATGAGTTGTTACGGAACTCGGTATAAAAGGTAAAAATGTACTTGTCGTCGGCGCAATATTGAGCTTTTGCGCGAGTATAAAAAGCTGATGCGTTCGTTTAGACCCGACAAGGTGCTTACATACACGGTAAAGTGCAATGTCTACGGTGCGCTTGCCGCAAAGTCGCTGAAAAATCCGCACTGTTGCAGCATAACGGGACTCGGTACTCCGTTTTACGAGGGCGGAATAAAGGGACTTGTCGTTTCCGCGCTTTATAGAATATCGTTAAACAAAGCCGACACGGTTTTCTTTGAAAATGTCGGCGACAGGGATATAATAGTAAACAGAAAAGATGCTTGTTATCATGTCGTTCTACCGTTTTCTGTACTTTATGAAAACGCGGAAGCTGCCGAGCTTTTTCCTTG
>JAEDGF010000086.1 GCA_016297645.1 Clostridiaceae bacterium | reverse complement strand
AGCCAAAAGAGAAAAAAGCCGTGCGGCAAATTTCTGATAAGCCACCGATACGGACACAGACGCGCATATGTTTTTCGGCTTGCAAAAATGCGTTCTTGGCAAGGAAAATCGAACGCCCCGGAGAAAAAAGGAGAAATTATTATGACAGAGATTTTTAACGGAATATTTGATTCAACGGGAGCGTCCGTAATTTCGGTAGCGGATTTTATGATATGCCTTTGCTCCGCACTTTTGCTCGGAGTGGCGCTCGCACTCGTCTGCACACGCAAAACGGTTGTTTCAAAGAGCTTTACCGTCACCGCCGCGATCATTCCGGCGATAGTGTGCGTGGTTATCATGGCAGTCAACGGAAATGTCGGCGCGGGAGTCGCGGTCGCAGGCGCGTTCGGTCTGGTACGCTTCCGTTCCGCACCCGGCACGGCGCGCGAAATTGCAATAATCTTCATGGCAATGGGCGTCGGAATTCTCACCGGCATGGGATATATCGCGTACGCGGTTTTGTTCTGCGCGGTGATGTGCGCGGTGTTTGCGCTGCTCAATGCCACAAAATTCGGGACAAACGAGAAATCGCTTGAACGCACAATGAAAATCACCGTCCCCGAAAATGTCGATTATACAACGACGTTTAACGGTTTGTTCGAAAAATATACCGACACCTGCACCCGTCTGAGCGCAAAAACCGCCGGACTCGGTACTCTTTTCAGGCTTCACTACCGCCTCACGCTTAAAAATGCGGAGTGCGAAAAGGCGTTCATCGACGACCTGAGGTGCCTTAACGGTAATCTTGAAATCATAATCCACGGAACGGAAAAGGAGGGCAGCGGAGATGAACTGTAAAAAAATCATGTGCGGTGTTCTCGCCGCAATCACAATTTTGTCCTTTGCCGGATGTGCCGGGCAAAACGGGACAAACGGGGCGGACGGGACGACCGAGCCGTCGACCTCGGCTTCGCAGAGCGGCGACAGCGCGCTTTTGTCCGATATGTTCACGAGCCGCGACATAGAGGTCGGGTATGACGAAAACACCGACACCGTTATAACTCTCGCGGACGGAAAAAGCTCGTGTAAAAACACCTCCGTCAAAATTTCGGGCGATAACATAACGCTGACACAGGAGGGTACTTACATTTTCAAGGGGACGCTTTCGGACGGCAGCATCACGGTGGACGCGGATAAGTCCGCCAAGCTCCATATCGTGTTTGCAGGTGTTTCGATTTCGAAAAGCACCACCGCCGCGTTCTATGTAAAACAGGCAGACAAGGTGTTTGTCACGCTTGCGCCCGGCACGGAAAACACGCTTTCGAACACGGGCGAATTTACGGCGATAGACGACAATAATATAGACTCGTGCATTTTCTCAAAGGACGACATCACTTTTAACGGCTCGGGCAGTCTTAATGTGACGAGCGAGAATGGGCACGGGATAGTTTCGAAGGATACGCTTTGCTTTACCGGCGGCACTTATACGGTGAACGCCGAACGCCATGCACTGTCCGCAAAGGACGATATCCGCGTAATGGACGGCACCTTCGACCTCATCTCTGTCAGCAAGGACGGTTTGAACGCCGACAACGACGAGGACGAAACACTCGGGTTTATCTACATCGAAAACGGTGAATTCACGATAAGCGCAGGCAACGACGGAATGCACGCCGGTTCTTCGCTTCGTATCCTCAACGGAAATATAACCGTAACGAAGTCGTACGAGGGACTTGAAGGAAACACGGTAGAAATTTCCGGCGGCACGATAAGCGTAAAGGCGAGTGACGACGGCATCAACGCCGCAGGCGGAACGACCTCCGCAAACGACCCGATGGCAACGGACGAAAACGCGTATGTCAGCATCTCGGGCGGCAGCGTCACGGTTGACGCGGACGGCGACGGGATAGATTCGAACGGCGCTTTATATGTTCTCGGCGGTACGGTAACGGTGTTCGGCCCTACGAGCGGCGGTGACGGCGCTCTCGACTACGGCGAACGCGCGACTGCGAAGATAAGCGGCGGAACGGTGTTTGCCTTCGGCTCGGCTTCAATGGCAGAAAACTTCAATGCGGCTGAAAATCAGGGCGCGGCGCTCGTTTCGCTCTCCGGAAATGCAGGCGATACGGTGACGCTTTCGTCCTCGGACGGAGAAAAACTCGCGTCTGCATCCCCGACCAAAAAGTATGAATGTGTTGTTGTGAGCTGCAACGGCATGAGTGAAAACGGCAGCTATACGCTCACCAACGGTACGACGGATAAGACCTTCACCCTCAGCGGCTTGCTCTACGGCGAGAGCGGCACGGGCATGGGCGGCGGAACGGGCGGCTTCGGCGGCAAGGACAACGGCAGACAGCCGTTCGGAGAAATTCCAACAAATGAGAACGGCGAAGTCGAAATGCCCGGCGGCAGACAGGGAATGCCCGACGGCGAACGCCGCGAGCCCCCGACGGACGAAAACGGAAATATGCAGAAGCCCTCGGGCGGCAATGCGGCAGACGGAAACGAACAGAGCGCAAGCAACGGCGCGTCGCAGACGGCAAGCGCGTAAAACAAAAAATATATAACGGCGAGTGAATTCAACCGACAAAAGACAGCTCCGATGTTGATTTCCTCGCCGCCTTTTTTATCACTGCGCGCTTCGTTGTATGTCGGACTTTTTCGGCTGCTTTTCAAAAAAACACCGTCTAATTTTTTACATCCGTAAGCTCCGCGACGGCACTGCCGAGGCGGCGTTTTCTCACCTGAAAGCGAGCGAGAAGATTCAGCCCCGGTATGATTTGCAGCAGAAACCACGGCAGCAAGCGTATCTCTCGCCGAAAAATTTCTTTTCCCGTCAGAGTTTCTTTCGTTGCGGCTGCGGCGGCGGTCACGGGGGAGGTGAGCGGACTCAAATATAGAGCGCACACTCCGCGCAGTCTGCCGTTTCCCGAAAAAGAGAAATACGCAATGCCGAGCAGGAACAGGCACGCCGAAGCGGAGAACGCCGCGATCACTTCCGTCTTTGTCAAGCCGTACCACACGCCTGCGGCAAGCAGCAGCACGGCGGCGGCACTCGGAAAGAAGAATCGCACTGCGTCCGAAAGTCTTTTTAAGCCGAACAGCAGGCAGAACGCGCCGTAGCGTATGCCGTTTTTTACGGTCAGCATATTTTCGGGCGGAGCAAGTCTCTTCGCCGGGGTGTACATATAAATGCACAGGGCGGTGAAGCGCGCCGAAAAGCCTGCCGTTACAAAAATCAGCGACAGCAGAATAAACGCGGCGGCAGCGGCGGCGCCTGCGCCGTCGGAAAAAATAACAAGCCCGATGAGCGGCAGCTCGGAAAATATTTTCACGGGCGGATAGAAAAAACACAGTACACACGGCAGCGTCAGCGCGAATGCCGCGCAAAACAGAGCGTCCGCAAAAACGCGAAGCCCCAAAAAGCGCAAGGTTCGCCCGCGCTTTTGCTTACGGTGTTCTTTTTTCATTTCTTTTCGAATGTCTGCCGGGACAGCAAGAGCTTTTTTGTCTTTCTTTATGCCGTGCGGCGTGTCCGCCGGTGCGGCGGCAGCCTTTTCTTTCTTTTTTCTGCGCAAAAAAATCCCTCCGCCGCTATTATTTGCAGCGAAGGGGATTTTATAATTATTATTGCAGACAGACCTTACGGAAAACGCGTGTACGGTTTTTTGTGTTTGCCGTAAGATAACCTTTCAGCGCTTTCCGGCAGGCGTTTTCGCGTCTGCCCGAACGGCTTTTCGGGCGCTGTATTTTGCCGTCCGCTTAAATAAATGCCGTCGGGGTTTAATATGACTTACGGTCCCATTATTTTGTCGTGTCGGTGCTGCCGTTGTCCGCAGAGGTCGGTTCATCGGGCTGTGTCGGGGTCGGCTGCTCCGATTTTGCCGCGTCTACGGTCTTGGCTGCCGAAAGTCCGTCCTTGTACGAAGCGGAGGCTTCCACCGTTACGCGGTCGCCCACATTGAACAGCGCCGCACGGTTGGAAAGGCTTGCCGCGACATAGTAGTAAACATCGGAGTTGTCAAGCTCGAAGTAATAGTAGGTGTTGCCGCCTATTACCGCGCTTCTGATATCGGTGATAACGCCGGTGATGGTCTTTGTTCCGTCCTCGGAGGGCTTCGGGGTGTCGTCGTCCGCAATGCCCGAGCCGTCGAAATTGAAATTGATTATGACCGCCGGGCTGAGTGCGCCGAGGTCCTCGATATACTTTTCAAGGCAGCTTCTCAGGTCAACGCTCTCGTTGTCGGGGATCGCAACGACATTGTACTGCTGAACATTTACCATCGCATACGACTTAACGATGTTGGACGCGTCTTTGAGCGACATGAAATAAGTCGCCTGACCGTCGATATTGAGAAGAATGGGGAAGGATGCCTGCCACTGCTTGTCCGAAACCTTACCCTGTGCGGAAAGCTGCGCGGCGGATTCGGTCGCGCCGGTGGTGTTGTAGAACTTTGCTTCCTTCGTGCGCTGGTTTATGAGGAAGAAGCCGAGAATGGAGTCGTCCGAGGTGACGGAGGTAACGCCCGTGTAGAGGTACACATCGTCCTCGATTGCAAGGAACGAGTAGCCGACCGATGCCTTTTTAACGCCGGACTGACCTATAATGGAGTTCCAGAAGCCGCCGTTATACTTGCCGAAGTAGTTGTACTGGTTGACGAGAAGCTCAGAGTCGTAGGCCTGGTCTATCCACGCTATCTCGCTGTCGGGAGCACTCATCTCCTCTGCGGAGTAGTATTTCGATTCGCCCGTTACCGCATCAACGAGGATTATGCCGGCAACATCGTCGCCGCCTACAAGACCTATCGTCTTTTTGATGTGTTCAACGACCCAGTAGGGCTTTCCGGCTTCGTCGATCTCGAAGCTCATTTCGCCGAAAAGATATGTCGGGTATTTGAAGCGGAGGTGACGGACAAGATATTCGTTGAAATGCTCGGCAGTCGAGTATTTTATATCATAATCCGTTATAAGCTCAGCCGCCTGCGTGTTCATGTTAACGCGGACATAGCCGGGAATACCCTCATATTTTCCGCCGGTGACGGAGTTGAAGAACCATTTGAACAGATCGCCGTATTGAAGCGGATAAACTCTGTAAGGGCTTCCGCGGAAGTTTATCTGCGTGGAGTCCTCTTTAAGAAGCTCGAACTGACTTTCGAGGTCGAGTGCCGCAAAGTCGCCGAGAGTCTTGTCCGCGAGAGCCTCCGCAGCGTCCTTGTCGATAAGTGCGACATTGTTGAAGTCGCTCATCGAGTCGATAAGCGAAACGGCGTTGGAGAAATCGGAGTTCTCTATCGACAGAATTTTGGCGTAGCTTTTCGCCCTGAAAAACGGACTGGACGCAAGCCAGCTTACGCCGAGAATAAGAGCAAGCACCAACGCGAGGACGATGGGAACAGTGCTTCTGCGGCGTACATAGGGGACATACTCGGGCTTCGCGAACGCAGCCGAGGTGATAAAGGTCGCAGCGACATACGAGCCGAGGACTATCGCCCAGTAGGTGTAGAATTTGTACGAGCCGAGGTTCATCGGCGGCAGCATAAAGTAGTATGCGATAACAGCCGTTAAGAGCGCAATTACAATGCTGATTACCGTTTTGAGCGCCGATTTTTCGGGCGGAATAAGAACGGCTCCGCCTTTCCTTTTTCTTCCGTTGTCGGAAAATTCGACATTGATGGGATCCATTACATTAAACTCCTTGTTTCTTTAATATAAAGTATACACCGCAAGTATACCACATTCCATAAGGTAAAGCAATGAAAATTTTACAGCCGTCCCAAATAGTTCCGAATTCGGTTTTTTAGTGTAAAACGGACAGCCTCCCGCGCCGCAAAAAATTCTTTTTTCGGCAGTACGCCCGCAGTAATTCCCGTTTCGCAAAAATAATTGTTAACATTACCGGGGTTGAAACCTCGCGTGAAAACGGTTATAATGTAAAATGCAGTAAAATATTTTGAAAAAACTTTTCCGGGAGATTATTATGGCTAAATGGGATGAAATGTATCTTGCCCTTTGCAACAGAATTTTGAACGAGGGGACGCGCGTCCACAACCGCACCGGCGTGGATTCCATAAAGGTGCCGCAGGCGTATTTCCACTTCGATTTGCAGAGAGAGTTCCCGATACTTACCACAAAGCAGCTTTTTATCCGTCAGGCGGTGCTTGAAATGCTGTGGTTCTACCAGGCACAGTCGAACGATGTCCGCTGGCTTCAAGAGCGCAATGTTCATATCTGGGACGAGTGGGAGATCGACGAAAACGGCTTTTGGAACGCCGAGCAGATGGTGCCGGACGAAAACGGCAAGCTCGTAAAAAAACAGATAAACAAATATTTCGGCACCGAGTGGGCGCACACGATAGGCACCGCTTACGGCTGGATAGTCAAAAAGTTCGGGCTTACGGACGAGCTTATTTACAAATTGAAGCACAACCCCGAGGACAGGCGCATGATAATGTCGCTTTGGCAGAACGACTATCTCAATTCCGCCGTGCTGCCCTCGTGTGTGTGGAGCACCGAGTGGGATGTAACCGGGCAGAATCTGAACCTCTGGGTACACCAGCGCAGCTGCGATGTGCCGCTCGGGCTGCCGTTCAATGTCACGCAGTATGCGGTGCTGCTGTCGATGATAGCGCAGGTGACGGGATACAAGCCCGGCACGATAGATTGGAGCATAAAGGACGCGCACATATATGTAAATCAGGTCGAGCCCATCGAGGAGCAGATCCGCCGTTTTGACGAAAACGGTTCGCTGCCCGCTCCGAAGCTCTGGCTTAACCCGGAGGTGACCGATTTCTACGGTTTCGATTCATCGAAGGACTGCAAGGATGTAAAGCTCGTCGGTTATGAACACATGGGAAAGCTCGTTTTCCCGATAGCGCAGTAAAGGAACTCAGAATGCATATATCTCTTATCGCCGCAGTGGGCGAAAATAACGAAATAGGGAAAAACGGCGCACTCATTTGCCGACTTAAAGGCGACCTTCCGTTTTTTAAGCGCGTGACGATGGGCAAGCCCGTCATAATGGGCAGAAAGACCTTCGAGTCACTCCCCGGTGTGCTTCCCGGCAGATTGAATATAGTAGTTACTTCGAACAGCAACTATAATGCTCCCGGGGCGGTCGTTGTCAATTCACCCGACGAAGCGCTGAAAACAGCCGCCGCGGAAAACGCCGATGAGATATTTATTATCGGCGGAGGAACGATATACTCCGAATTTTTGCCGCTTGCGGACAGACTTTATCTCACGGAAGCGAAGTTTTCGGACGCCGATGCGGACGCTTTCTTCCCCGACTTCGACCGTGCGCGGTTCAGTCGTGAGGTGATAGACACCTGTGACGGCGATATCCCGTACGAACATGCACTGTACACGCGAAAGAAATAAATACGGTTTGTGCAAAAAAGTACGCACACAAACAAATACAGTGTGT
>JAEDGF010000085.1 GCA_016297645.1 Clostridiaceae bacterium | reverse complement strand
CGCGGTCAAACAAAGGGCTTGTAATTGAAAGCGTACTGTGGTAAAATTTATTATATATTGAACCAATGGGGGATAAGTATGTCCGACGGTATTACATTCCGTTCATCTGTAAACGGTTTTAACAGAAACGAAGTAATCAAATATATTGAGTCGCTTTTGAAGGAGAAGGAAGAGCTTTCTTCCGAAATCAAGACTCTTGAAGCGCAGAAAAAAGCGGCTGAGTCCGAGCTTGCGAAGGCGCTTGAAAATCTTGAACAGGAGAAGCAGAAGTGCAGCAGGTGTGATGTCGCTCAAAAAGCCGAAGCAAAGCTCGGCGCTGCCATGCTCGACGCAAAGCGTTTTTCGGAAACACTTGTCCGCGATGCCGAAGCCCGCACGAGCGAGGTTTTCGCCGACGCGTCCGAAAAAGCCGGTGCTGCGGTTTTGTCCGCAGGCAGGATATCCGAAATGCTCTCGGCGTTTCTCGACAGATGCTCGGGTGAAGTGTCGGCTGTACTTGAAACCGTAAACGGAATAAAGCATTCGTTGGAATCGTTTGAAGAGGAGCTTGCTTCTTCGGCACCCTCACGGGTTGAACAGATTTTCTCGGACGAAAATGTATCTGCCGACAACGGGGCATCAGATGAAGCCCCCGTGCGCGAGGCGGCAAAAACGGACATTCCTCCGATAAAAAGCGGTGTAAGGGCAGACAGAGAAAACACTCCCGTCTTTGTCGATGAAAAGCCGCAAAACAATGAAAAGACAAGGGCGGATGACCCGTTCAATGCCGTGCTGCCCGGTGATGACGACGACTTCAACGGTATAATAGACGCGGCTGTCGTCGGCGGTAGATTCGGTTCGTTCGCCGCAGACGACCTTGAAAACGAGATCACTGACGAATTTGAGTCGATAAACGGTGAAGATGTGAAGGTTCCGCTTTTCGCCGATTTCGATAACGGTTCCGAAGATGATTTCGACATGGATGAGGACACAGTACCCGTTCCCGACACGGAGGACGGCACGGACGACGCACAGACCGACACCCCCACCAACGGCGGACAGGGCGGCGGTTTTGTCCCTGACTTTAATTTTGACGATGATTTTACTATTAAAGTCAGACTTGACGACTGAAATACACACGAGTGACGGAAAGAGGATATATGGACAACAAAAAGCTCTCGGAGCTTAGAAAAAAGATAATAGAAAAAAGATTTTCGGGACTCAATAATATGCAATTCCAAGCAGTGACCGCAGTGAAAGGGCCACTGCTTATTCTTGCAGGCGCAGGAAGCGGAAAGACGACAGTAATAGTCAACCGAATAGCGTATCTTATCGAATACGGCGACGCATATAATTTCGACAGGGTGAACACGGGCTTTGAAGAAGAGCCGGAGGAGCTTTTGTCGTCATACCTGAACGGCGACAGCTCTCTGTATGAGCGCGTTAAGCCCATGCTTACTGTGGACGCGCCGAAGCCGTGGCAGATACTTGCCATTACATTTACGAACAAAGCTGCCGCAGAGCTTAAAGAGCGTCTTGTGAAAATGCTCGGCGAGGACGGCAACGAGATTTGGGCGAGTACCTTCCACAGTGCCTGCGTGCGTATTCTCAGGAGATATTCCGACAGACTCGGATATTCCTCGCATTTCACAATATACGACACGGACGACTCCAAACGGGTGATGAAGGACTGCCTGCGCAGTCTTGGAATAGACGAGAAGTTCATGCCCGTAAAGACCGTCCTCAACGAGATATCAAAAGCGAAGGATCGACTGATTGAACCTGATGAGTTTGCCTTGCAGCATGGTAAATCGTACGATGCGAGAAAAGGCGAGATAGCTAAGCTCTACGAGAGCTATCAGACTCGTCTGAAAGACGCGGACGCAATGGATTTTGATGATATTATTGTCAATACGGTTCGTCTGCTTCAACAGGACAGCGAAGTAAGAGAATACTATCAGAACAGATTCAGATACATCATGGTGGACGAATATCAGGACACGAACCACGCGCAGTATGTCCTTGTGAGCCTTCTCGCCGGTGCGCATCACAACCTGTGCGTTGTCGGCGACGACGACCAGAGTATTTACAGCTTCCGCGGCGCAAATATCGAAAACATATTAAATTTTGAATCGCAGAACGAGTCCGCAAAGGTTATTCGTCTTGAAGAAAATTACCGCTCAACGCAGACTATTCTTGACGCTGCCAACGCCGTTATTTCTCATAACCGCGAGCGAAAAGGCAAAAATCTTTGGACCTCGAACGGTGAGGGCGATAAAATTGAAGTGCATACCTCCTCGACCGACACTGAGGAGGGCATATATGTTGCCGACACGGTCACGGAGCTTTCTTCGAAGGGGTATTCCTTCTCCGATTGCGCCGTGTTATACAGAATGAATGCGCAGTCAAATAATATAGAGCGCGCGCTCGTGAGAGCGGGTGTGCCGTACAGAATCATCGGCGGACACCGTTTCTATGACCGTAAGGAAATAAAAGACGCGTTGTCTTATCTCGCCGTGATTTCCAACCCCAACGACGGCGTGCGTATGCGCCGCATTATAAACGAGCCGAAGCGAAAGATAGGCGAAGCGACGGTAAACGCCGTATTCGAAATATCGGCGCGTTTGGGTGAGCCGATTTTTTCGGTTATGAACCGTGCGGACGAGTATAACGCGCTGTCGCGCAGCGCTTCACGGTTGAAGCTCTTTGCCGAGATGATAAACTCATTTATCGAAGCGTCAGGAACAATGGGAATAGCGGAGCTGTTCAGACTCGTGATGAACGAGTCGGGCTATATCGCTTCTCTCAGCAGTGAGGAACCGGAAAAACGCGAGGAGCGCATTTCGAACCTTGATGAATTGTATTCTACCCTTGCAAAGTATGAAAACGAAAACGGAGCGGACGCAACGCTTGAAGGCTTCTTGGAGGAGGTCGCGCTCTTATCGGATATCGACAACTACAACGCCGACGCGGATACGGTGACGCTCATGACGCTTCACGCCGCAAAGGGACTTGAATTCCCGGTCGTTTTTCTTGTCGGTATGGAAAACGGTGTGTTCCCGTCGCAGCAGTCGCAGTTTGACCCGACGCTTCTCGAAGAAGAACGGCGGCTTGCATATGTCGGTATAACAAGGGCAAAAAAGAAGCTCTATATTCTCAATGCTTACAGCCGTATGCAGTTCGGCAAAACCACGGCAAATCCGCCCTCGATGTTTATAAGCGAGATCCCGGAGGAGCTGACCGAAAACACCTCCGTCCCGAGGGGGTCACAGGACTTCGGCGGCTACGGCTCATTCGGCGGATATCAGCAGCGCGGAAACGGCAGATATTTTACGGACCGTGCCGACAGAGGGTACGCGCCGTCACGATCGGGTCAGTCATATTCCGATTTCGGCAGCACCGCACCGGAAACGCCGCGTTATCCCGCGCGCCGTCCCGAAAGAACAATACCGAAGTATACTGCGGGCGAGAGCAGCAAAAAAACACCGCCCGCCGACATTAAGATCGGCGTAACGGTGATGCATAAAAAGTTCGGCAAGGGGCTTGTTGTATTTGCACAGCCGCTTGCAAACGATATACTTCTTGAAGTTGCGTTCGAGTCATGCGGCACGAAAAAGCTCATGGCAGGTGCGGCGCACCTTGAAGTTGTAAACGACTGATTTTATCAGTTCTGCAACGAGAATATCGGTGCAATGCGGACATTGGTGACTTCTCTGTCCTTATCGAAGCGGTAGATGCTCATTGCGAGTCCCACTGCTATATAGATGCACAGGTTGGAGGAGCCGCCTGCGCTGAAAAACGGAAGCGTTATTCCTATTACCGGCAGAATTTTAAGGCACATTCCTATGTTTATTATCATCTGCCCGATTATCATTGCGGCTATGCCGTAGCACATGAGCGAGGTCGCGCCGAACTTCGAGCGTCTGCCGACATGGATCATTTTCAGCGATATTGCGGTGAGCATAGTGATTGCGAGGACGCATCCGACAAAGCCGAGCTCTTCGCCTATTGCGGTGAATATCATGTCGTTTTCGGCCTCCGGGATGGCGTTGGGCTGTTGGGTGAGTATGCCATTGAACAGTCCGCAGCCTGTCAGTCCGCCGTTTTTGAGGGCTTTCAGTCCTTGCTCCTGCTGGTACATGATATCGGAATAAAGCTCGGGGTAGATAAGCCCGAGGAAGCGTTCCTTTTGTGTGGAGTCAAACAAAAAGTACCAAACGGCAGGCGCCGCCGCACAGACGGCTGCCGCGCCGACAGCAAAATATCTCAGCTGAACTCCGGCGCAAAAGGCGATGGCAATAAATATGAGCAGGAAAACAAGTGCGCTGCCCATGTCGCCCGACAGAACGACAAGTCCTATCGGTATCGCCGCATGAATGCCGAGAAGCAGTATGTGTCTGAACTGCGTAAGTCGGTCGCCTATAAGCTCTATGTGCATACTGAGCGTTATAATAAAGCCGACCTTCATAAGCTCCGATGGCTGAAAAAACAGTCCCGTTGAGCCGAGCTTCAACCATGTTTTTGCGTCCGGGCGCTCCGCCGGTCCGACGCCGATAAAAAGCGTAAGGACAAGCAGCAGCACGCACACCGCACCTATCACCGGGAACATTTTCGATATGAAATTGTAGTCGATGAACGATATTATTATTGCACAGACGATTCCGGCGGCTACCGCTATAATCATTGTGCGCGCGTCACGCGAGATTACCATGGACGGGTCTTTTTCGGCAAGGGTGGCACTGTAAACCATCAGAATGCCGTAGCCCGATGTCGCTATGCACATGAAAAGCAAAAAGAAGTCGGTTTCGCTCAGCACGGTTTTTATTATATGTATTATTTTCGACATTGTTTGTCTCCGTTGTGTTTTACGATTTAATGGGGCGAAAACAGCTTTCGCCGACCCGTTTATACATTATATATTTTTTTTCGTATTATTTCAATAGAGTTCGGGGGAATAGCCTTGAAAAAATATTACAGCTCCGGCGAGGAGCAGACCGCTCTCATCGCCCGTGAAATATGCGCCGACATTCCCGGCGGAACCGTGGTCGCGTTTTCCGGCGGCATGGGAATGGGAAAAACGGCGTTTGTCAGGGGAGCGCTGAAAGCGTACGGCAACGAGTCGTTCGTTTGCAGTCCGACCTTTGCGCTCGTTCACGATTACGGCGGAGAGCCGCATATCTATCATTTTGATATGTACAGAATCTCGGGACTTGACGACTTGTACTCCACCGGATTTTTCGACTATCTTGACGACAACAGTATTTTATTTATCGAGTGGAGCGAAAACATAAGGGAATTTCTGCCGGAAAACACCGTGTTTGTCGATATTTCGCGCGGTGAAAACGAAAACGACAGAATCATCACCGTAACGGGAGGCGCATTTTGATGAATATTCTCGGGTTGGACACTTCCGCAGTTTCGTGCGGCGCAGCCGTGTGCCGCGACGGAAAAATCGTGTCCGATGTGTACATAAATGTAGGGCTTACCCATTCGCAGACGGCTCTTTGCGCAGTGAATTCCGCTCTCGAAAACGGCTCGGTGTCGCTTGACGATGTCGACGCATTGGCTGTCGCCGCCGGTCCCGGCTCTTTTACCGGGATAAGAATAGGCGTTTCGGCGGTAAAGGGAATGGCTTTTAAACGCGATATACCCGTTTTCGGTGTGTCGACGCTTTATGCCCTCGCGTGCGGCGTTCGGAGAAAAAACTGCATTATCTGTCCGGTAATGGACGCGAGATGTTCTCAGGTCTATACGGCGCTGTTCGAGTTTGACGGCGAGAAAACAATAAGACTGACGGAGGACACCCCGTTGAAGCTCGACGAGCTTGAAGCAAAGCTCGGAGAATATGATAAACCTGTCGTTTTTACGGGCGACGGCTGCCGCGTTGCGGAAAAATATTTCGGGAATAACGAAAAATACGAATTTTTTTCGGGGGTTTTTGCGTTTCAGCACGGCTGCAATGTTGCATTGGCAGCGTGGTTGATGTATAATAACGGTGAAAAGCCCGTCAGCGGCAAAGATCTGTTCCCGAGGTATCTGCGTCTGTCGCAGGCTGAGCGCGAACGGAACCGAAAAGGAGAAGATAACAAATGATAGCATTGGGAAGCGACCACGCAGGTTTTCCTCTTAAAGAGGCAATAAAAAAATATCTCGAATCGGAAAATATCGAGTACATCGACTGCGGCGCATACAATACCGATTCCTGCGATTACCCCATACAGGCGGAGAAAACCTGCCTTAAAGTTGTCGGCGGCGAGTGCGATAAAGCGGTTCTTTGCTGTGGCACCGGCATAGGAATTTCGATGGCTGCGAACAAGGTAAAGGGAATAAGAGCCGCCTGCTGCTCCGATTATTTCAGCGCAAAATATACCAGAATGCACAACAATGCAAATGTTCTCTGCCTCGGCGCACGCGTCATCGGCGAGGGCGCTGCCATTGAGCTTGTCAAGGTTTTCCTGAACACGGAATTCGAGGGCGGCAGACATCAAAGACGCGTCGATCAGCTCACGGAGCTTGAAAACAGACAGTAAGCGATAGAAATATTCTTTTTCCGGTAAAAAGCTATTGAAAAAGCTGTTCGCCGGGTGTATAATCATAAAAATTGCAAGTGAAAGGAATATCAAAACATGGGAAACATTACAATTACAAATCATCCGCTTATTCAGCATAAGCTCTCCATCCTGCGCGACAAGAACACCGCTTCGAAAGAGTTCCGTGCACTTATCGGCGAGATCGCAATGCTTATGTGCTACGAGGCAACGCGTGACCTTCAACTTGAAGAGGTCGAGATCGAAACTCCCGTTGCAAAGGCAAAGGTTAAACAGCTTTCCGGCAAAAAGCTCGCTATTGTTCCCATCCTCAGAGCCGGTCTCGGTATGGTAGACGGCGTAACGGCTCTCATTCCTTCGGCGCGTGTAGGTCATATCGGTCTTTACAGAGATCCCGAAACGCTTCAACCCGTCGAGTATTACTGCAAGCTCCCTCACGATATCGAGGAGAGAGATGTCATTGTTGTTGATCCCATGTGCGCAACCGGCGGTTCCGCCATCGATGCAATTTCACTTATCAAAAAGAGAGGTCCCAAGAACATCAAGTTCATGTGTACCATCGCCGCTCCCGAGGGACTTAAAGCCCTTGCCGAGAAACATCCCGATGTTGATATTTACTGCGCCGCACTTGACGACTGCCTGAATGAGCACGGCTACATCGTCCCCGGACTCGGTGACGCCGGCGACAGAATTTTCGGCACGAAATAAAAAACTGCCGTACGGTAAGCGCCTTGACTTTTTCGGCGCAAAGGCTGCCGCGAGAAAAACGGCGGTAAACGCGTAACCCGGTTTATGAGCGAAAAACCGCTGCCGTGAATAACTCAAAAAACACCGTATGCGGTATTTTCGGTCGTTTGCTTAAAAACCGTCGTAATAAAATTATGCAATAAAAAAGACTCCCTT
>JAEDGF010000084.1 GCA_016297645.1 Clostridiaceae bacterium | reverse complement strand
ACACCGCTTCAAATCAGCATAATGAAAAGAATTTTGACTACTATTGGGGTTACAAAAACCATGTGCTCATTGATTGATTACAGTTTTACCTATATATGAGTTAATTTTAACTCTTGAATCTTTCCTCTGATTTTGTTTTATCCCGCAGCCGTCACAAAATGCCGCCGTCCAAAGACGAGTCATGCGGTTTGAATGTTTATTGACGCACCGTCGGCAAAAAAAGGAAAAGCCGATGCAAGCTTGAATGCACCGGCTTTTCACTGTCTGTATTTTTTTGTCTGTTTTGTTTTTATTCTATTCCCGTCACGGTGTAGCCTTCATCGGTGACGGCTTTTGTTATATTGTCCTTTGAAACGGGAGCGCCGAGCGTCAGAACGGCTGTCCCTTTTTCGTGGCTGACCTCCGCCTTTTCAACGCCTTCAAGTTTTTCGAGAGCGGTTTTGACCGTGTTCTCACAATGGGGACACATCATTCCCTCAATGTGAACCGTCATCAACTTCGCATTGCCCTTTGCACCGGGTGTGTCATCGGCGGAAATGCCTTTGTTTAATTCCGGCAGCGAGTGAAACGAGCCTTTGGCGGGCTTATCGTGCTTTGTCGAATGAGGCTTAAAGAGATTGAGCCGTAGTGCGTTCATGCAGACGCAGAAGCTGCTCAGGCTCATAGCCGCCGCGCCGAACATCGGGTTGAGCGTCAGCCCGAGCGGAATGAACACGCCTGCCGCAAGCGGAATGCCTATCGTATTGTAGATAAACGCCCAGAACAGATTTTCGTGAATATTGCGAAGCGTCATGCGGGAAAGTCTTATCGCGGCGGGAACATCACACAGGTCGTTTTTCATCAGAACGACATCGGCTGCGTCAACAGCGACATCGGCACCTGCACCTATCGCAATTCCGGTGTCCGCACGCGTGAGAGCCGGTGCGTCGTTGATACCGTCGCCGACCATCGCGGTCTTGCCGTATTTTTTCAGTTCGCTTATAACTGCTTCCTTGCCGTCCGGTTTAACATCCGAAACGATATCGGTTATACCGACCTGTCTGCCGACAGCCTCAGCCGTTCTGCGGTTGTCACCCGTGAGCATTACTACTCTTATGCCCATATTTTGAAGCTCCGCAACAGCTTTTGCGCTGTCCTCTTTTATTGTATCGGCGACTCCGATTATACCGTAAAGCTCTTTTTCGCTTGCAAAAAACAGCGGTGTTTTACCGTTTGAGGAGAGTTCGTCCGCCTTTGCGAGCATTTCGCTGCTTATAACCGCTTTTTCCCCGACGAGCTTTCTGTTGCCGCCGAATGCCGGCATGCCGCCGAGCTTTGCGGTAAGTCCCGCTCCGGGGAGCGCGGTAAAGTCCTCGGTTTCATTGAGGCTCATGCCGAGCTGCGAACAGCGGCTGACGATCGCTTTCGCAAGGGGGTGTTCACTTTTAGCTTCAAGACTGCCTGCAAAGGCGAGAATCTCATTTTCGCTTTTTCCGTTTGCCGGGAGGATATCCGTAACCTCGGGAGTACCGTTTGTGACCGTTCCGGTCTTATCGAGAGCGACGATCCTGACGCGCCCCGTTTCTTCAAGTGACGCAGCCGTTTTGAACAGAATACCCGTTTTTGCGCCGACACCGCTGCCGACCATTACGGCAACCGGCGTTGCAAGACCGAGCGCACACGGGCAGCTGATAACAAGAACGGATATACCGCGTTCGAGTGCGTAACCGACATCGCGGCTGACGGCAAACCACACCGCCGCGGTAACGAGCGCAATGAGAATAACGGCAGGAACAAACACGCCGGACACCTTATCCGCCGTCTTTGCTATGGGGGCTTTTGTAGCCGCAGCGTCGCTTACCGTTTTTATGATTTGTGAAAGTGTCGTATCTTCGCCGACTCGCACGGCACGGCATTTTATGAAACCGGACTGGTTGACG
Organism: Clostridiaceae bacterium; assembly: GCA_016297645.1. Lineage (GTDB taxonomy): Bacteria > Bacillota > Clostridia > Oscillospirales > Acutalibacteraceae > RUG806. The sequence continues at coordinate 5,566 of JAEDGF010000084.1, read as the reverse complement.
GTAGCCGAAAAAACGCTGTCGCCCGGGGCTTTATCCACGGGAATGCTCTCGCCTGTCAGAGCGGCCTCGTTTACGGCGGAGCTGCCCTCCGTAACAACACCGTCCACGGGTATTTTCTCTCCGGGACGAACCACAAAGATATCGTCCTTTTGCACATCCTGCGACGGAATTGTCACTTCGTTTCCGTTTCTGATGACAACGGCGGAGTCGGGCGCAAGACGCATAAGGCTTTTCAGCGCGTCGGTGGTTTTTCCTTTCGAACGGGCTTCAAGCGTTTTGCCGACCGTTATCAGAGTCAGAATCATGGCTGCCGACTCAAAGTTGAACTTGTCCATGTACTCCGTCGTTTCGGCGCTGTTGCCGTTCATTACGGAGCGTGTCATAAGAAACAGAATGATAACGCTGTAAACAAACGCCGCGGACGAGCCGAGCGCAACGAGCGTATCCATATTGGGCGCACGGTTTATTATCGCCTTAAAGCCGCTGATGAAAAACTTACGGTTTATGAATATAATTATGATAGTGAGCAAAAGCTGAACGAGTCCCATGGCGACATGGTTGCCGTCAAAAAACGACGGCAGCGGAAAGCCGAACATCATATGCCCCATGGAAAAATACATCAGTATCACAAGAAAGACGACAGACGAAATAAGCCTTTTTCTGAGCTTCGGGGTTTCTGTATCCTCCAACGCCTTTTCTTCCTCGGACATACTCTGCTTTTTTGCCCCCTTAGGCGAAGCGCCGTAGCCCGCCTTCTCCACCGCCGCGATTATATCGGCATCGGACGCCGTGCCCTCAACGCCCATTGAATTTGTAAGAAGGCTGACGGAGCATGACTCAACACCCTTGACGGCGTTCACCGCTTTTTCCACACGGGCGCTGCACGCGGCACAGCTCATTCCGGTAACATTAAACTGTTTCATGACGATCCTTTCGCAGCATACAATTAGCAGCTGCTAACCACTATATTTTTATTCGGGGCTTCGTTTGCTGCCGCTGCGTCCGCACAAAGAAACGGCAACCTTCGCCCCGTATTTTTTCCTTTTCGGTTACAAGTATACCAATGATGTAAAACAAAATCAATAGTCAGGTTCACCGAAAACAGTTCAATTTTTACCTACCTTTTTAGTATGTTACCGGTTTTTATCTGAAAAACACCTCGAAAACTATTGCGTACCACTCTCTCACAAGATAAGTCGGCAGCAGCCATACCGCCGTTCTTGCGGGCACGGACGAGAATTCGACCCCGGCTTCGTCCGCAATGAGAGAAGCGCGGTATTCGTGGAATTCGTTTGTGACAACGGCAATATTGCGGCTCAGTCCGTTTTCCTCAATTACTTTAAGTGAAAAATCGAGATTTTCTTTCGTCGAGGTGGAATTCGGTTCGAGATAAAGTCTGTCTGCGCTTATTCCGTCCCTTACGAGAGCGTCGTACATACACTGCGCTTCGCTTATGTTTTCATCGCTGCCCTGTCCGCCGGACAGAACGCATTTCGCCTCCGGGTTCTTTTCAAGATATTCCTTTGCCGCGTCTATCCTCTCGCGCAGCATAAGGGACGGCGAAGAGCCGTTGACCTTGCAGCCCAGCACGACAAGAGTGACATCGGAGCTTTTCGGCGAAGTGAAAATAGCCTTTACGATGCAGCCGGTTTCCACCGAAACGGTGATAGCCGCAAACACCGTTACCGCAAGCAGCACATAGGCGACGATTCTGCCCTTATGCGAAGCAAAGAAATTCATTATGACGGGATCGAGCTTTTTTGAAAACACGCCCCAGAGCATAATTATTCCGAAAAAAGCAAGTCCCGTTACCGTTCCTATGTTAAATATTCCCCTCGACACGGGAATACCGAAAGCGATAAGTCCCAACGCGCCTACAATAATTCTGTCCATTCGCAGTACCTCCGTTTTTCTCTTGTTTCGGACCGTCGGAAACCGACTCCCGTACGGTTTTATACACTGTCCCGTTTTTTGTTGATGTTAATATACAGCAGCGGAAAACCGAAAGCAACACACTTAATGATTTCTTAATCAAATGCTAAACGGTTTTGCCGAACATAAACGGTTGGGGGTTGCATTTTACACGGAATTCTTGTAAAATACAGAAAAAGACACCAAGGGGGTATATAACAATGGCTTTATACGATAACATAAAATATGTCGGCGTGAACGACCACGCAATAGACCTTTTCGAGGGGCAGTACACCGTCAAAGACGGTATGAGCTACAACTCGTATCTCATCACGGACGAAAAATGCGCCGTGACCGACACTGTCGATGCGTATTTCATCGGGGAATGGCTCGAAAATATAGACAGAGAACTCGGCGGAAAAGCCCCCGATTATCTTATTGTCCATCACATGGAACCGGATCATTCGGCAGGTATAAAAGCATTTGCGGAAAAATATCCGTCCGCAGTGATAGTCGGCAACAAAAAAATCTTTGCGATGGCGGACGCATTTTTCGGCGCAGACGCAATAAAAAATCGGCTTGAAATGAACGAGGGCGACACGCTCTCTCTCGGCGAACACACACTCACCTTCGTTTTTGCACCGATGGTGCATTGGCCCGAAGTGATGATGTCGTACGAATCGACCGAAAAAATACTGTTCTCGGCTGACGGCTTCGGAAAGTTCGGTGCGCTCGGCACGGACGAAAAATGGGACGACGAAGCGAGAAGATACTACTTCGGTATCGTCGGCAAATACGGCGCGCAGGTTCAGGCGGTGCTGAAAAAAGCCGCCGCACTCGAAATTGAAGCTATCTGTCCGCTGCACGGCCCCGTACTCACGGAAAACCTCGGTCATTACATCGCGCTTTACGACAAGTGGAGCAGCTATCAGCCCGAAACGGACGGCGTGTTCATTGCATATTCCTCCGTTTACGGTCACACGGCAAAGGCGGCGAAAATGCTTGCGGACGAGCTGAAAAAGCTCGGCTGCGAGAGCGTTGAAATTGCCGATCTTGCAAGGAGTGATATGGCGGAAAATATTGCAAACGCCTTCAAATATTCAAAGCTCGTGCTTGCGACGGTGACATATAACAGCGATGTTTTTCCGCATATGCGCACATTCATTGACGGACTTACCGAGCGCAGCTTCAAGAACAGGACGGTTGCCTTCATTGAAAACGGCTCGTGGGCGCCCGTTGCAGTAAAGGTTATGCAGAAAAAACTCGCAGAATGCAAAAACATAAGCTTTGCGCAGGCGGCTGTGACGGTTCGTTCCGCTGTAAACGACGCTTCGGCAGAGCAGATAAAGAATCTCGCGAAGGAGCTTTGCGGAGAATAAAAAAAACGCCGAACGGCAAAATAAAAAAAGCGTGACGAACGAATAAAAGCAAATAAAGAACGGTGAAAAAAACGCGTATGCGCAAATTTTTGCGGCGATAAAATTTGCCTTTTTGCTGCAAAATTTCAAAAAAAAGATAAAAAAAGGGCGGAGTCGACCGGGCAAAACCGGGCTTCTCCTCTCTTTATATTATCAAAATTTGCGCTCTTGCGGCTGCCGTAATTCTTCCGTAAAGCTGCCGTAATTCAGCCGCAAAACGGCGCAGAAAATCAAACACCTTTAAGTCTGTACCGTCCGTTTTTGAGAGCGTCTAAAAGCTCCGCATTTGACGCTATGTCCGTTTCAAAGTACATACCGCCCGTACCCTCGTCCCCCGATTCATGGAAATCCGAGCCGGAGGTCATAAGGCTTTTCCCGTGCAGCTTTGCCCAGTGCATGGCTATTTCGTTCGACGATTTGTGACGGGGATTTCCGTTAAAGACCTCGTAGCCGTCAAGTATCTCCCAGTCCGCTATCAGCATATCGCGCCTGAACGGGTGCGCCTGAACGATGAGCATTCCGTTTTCGTGAACAAGAGCCGACAGCTCCTCTTTCGTAAGGCTCATTATGTCGCCGTTGTCTTTCAAAAACTCCTCGGTGACACCGTACACAAGGTAGTCGTTCGGCTCGGAATACAGCGATACCTCCGCCCCGAGCAGCACGGTAAGTCTGCCGTTTACCGCTTTTTCGACCGCGCGGAAGCCGGACATAAATTTTTCCGCCTTTGCTTCCCATGACGCGTTTTTGAATTCGGGAGAAGAAAAGGTGTGTGAGTTCAGATGATTGGTGGAAACTATCCCGTCATATCCGAGCGCAATATATCTCTCGGCAAGTTCTTGTGCGAACGCTTTCGCGCAGCGGCTGACTTCCGCATTGTGCGCGTGCATTTCAAAAAGATATTCTTTCATATTTACTACCGTTCCTTTCCGCTTCGATACAAAGTGAAACGACCTTCCGCCGCTTCAACAGAGCCTTCCGCTGTTTGCGGCTCATTCCTCCGAGAACTGCCATTCGGGAAAAATCAACTCCGAAGTATATTCATAGGGCTTATTTTCGTCTATCACTATAAGTCGTCCGCCGCGCTTCGTGCCGTACGCATGGAAGCCTGCGCCGGGTGACTGTACGAGCTTTATGCCGTCAATTTCGGCAGTGAAAGTATTTGTGTGGTCGTGTCCGAAAAACGCGGCGGCGATGTCGCCGGTTCTGACCCGGCATTCGAATTCCTCGCCGTGCGCGTCCGGCGGACAGGGTAATTCGTTCATTTCACCCTCAATAAACGCCCCGCCGTTTATATCGAAGCGTTTTTCGTTTTTCTCGAATCTGTCGGTTGCCGATTCGTGCAGCAGCGCCGGCTCCTGCAAAACCGGGATATGCTGAAAGAGGAATGACGGGACGGGCTTTCCGCCGTTTTGAGCTTTGAGATCTGCTGCCGTTTTTTCGGACTTTTTTGGGGGACGCTCTTGTCCTCATCGTCGTCCGTTTCGGGGTCGACCTCGTGGATATCGGTCGGATGTAATATCCTGAATTTTCCGTCCGCGCCGAAATGAAGCGGCTCGGCAAAGCGCTTTATGTATTTCTTATATGCAGGAAGTCCCGATGCTATTTTTATGTCCTCCGATACGGGTAATGAAGTTATGATACCCGTATTTTTTTCCTTTGTCAACCGATTTGTATTGACCGCAAGACAATTCCGCGTTAAAATAAACGCGAGAGCGAGGTGCGACCGAAAAATGAAAGACATCAACGAAAAGACAAACGCCGTAAGGCTTCTTGCGCAGAAAAAGATCGATTTTAAGCTGCATTCCTACGCGGGCGCAGGCGACGAAGCCGTAAGCGGAACCGAAGTCGCGGAAATTTTGGGACAAGACCCGGCAAATGTATTCAAGACGCTTGTCACCGTCGGTAAAACCGGTGAACACTATGTTTTCGACATACCCGTTGCAAAGGAACTGGATCTAAAAAAGGCGGCGAAAGCCGTGGGCGAAAAAAGCATAGATATGATAAAATCAAAAGAACTGCTCGGACTTACGGGCTACATTCACGGCGGCTGCTCGCCTGTCGGGATGAAAAAGTTTTTCAGAACCGTGTTCGACATTTCCGCGCAGAGCTGCGATAAAATATTTTTCAGCGGCGGCAGAATAGGTCTGCAAATAGAAACGACGGTATCGGAGCTGCAAAAGGTCATCCGATTCGGGTTTTACGACCTCACAAAGTAAGAAACACCGCAACCGTTTTGC
>JAEDGF010000083.1 GCA_016297645.1 Clostridiaceae bacterium | reverse complement strand
TGTTACCGGAAGGCAAGCGCGGTCGACACTGTTCTGCCAGTTTTGCACGGCTGCCGGGTCATACTTTTCCGGCGCGGCGCAAAAAGCCTTAGAGAGTTTTCCGCCCTTTATGATACCGCCGAGAATCGCAAAGAAGAACGGAGGATTTTTCATGCCGCGGATAAATTTCCCGAGCAGTGCGCCCAAATTTGTATTGCGTCCCGCTCCGGCAAGGTCTGACGCCTGAATAACGCCGTTGGCGAACAGGAAATCGACTCCGCCCTCGGGGAGGTTGAGCAGCGCATTTTTAAGGCACTCGTTTTTTGCCGTTTCACCGCCGTACAGTCTGTGATAATCGCGGTTGTAGCTCCACAGTGTATCAATATCGGCGCTTCGGCTCTTTTTGAGCTTCTCGGCGAGAAGAACACCGGCTTTAAGCGACAGGTCAAGTCCCATTCCGTTCATGGGAGTAGTCATAAAAGCACTGTCGCCCACTGCGGCATACCCCCTTGCAATCATGAGCGAAAGCGGCCGCCGCACGGGAATTATCCCGCTGCCGCCGAGCAGTATTTTCTCTCCGGTGACGGGATGGCGGCGGCGAAAATCCGCAATATTTTCCGCCATGTCGGAAGCGGTCGGCGGGTCTATTCTGCCTATCAGAATATCGACGCTGTCATCGTTTTCGCAGAACCATGAAAGCCCCTGCTCACCGTTGTGGCACAAATAAACTTCAAACGGGATATCCGATATTTTGTCGCTGCTCGCCCGGTCAAAATATACCCGGCACGCGTAGAATACATCGCCGCGCGACGGCATTTTTTCAATGCCGAATTCAGCCGGAAGATTTGAACGCACGGGAGAAAACACTCCGGCAGCATCGATGACGAGGTCGCCCCTGTACTCTTTACCGTCAACGACAAGCCCCTTAACGGCGGAATCCTCAATAATGGGAGCCTGAACCGCGGCATCGAAGCAAAATTCGACCCCGCACGCCTCGGCGTATTCGATAAGAGAACGGATTATATATTTGCGCCCCATTATTCTCTGACGGTTTTCCGGGGTGTATTTTATGACGACCTTTGTTTTGTAGTCGGGAGAAACGAACGCGCAGTCGCCGCGATAACGCCATACGCTCTCGGGGATATCCTTTTTCGTGATATCCGAAAGAAGCGAAAATGTAAAGCGATCCTCCCAGTCATACCCCACACTGCCGCGTGTGTTCTTTTCGAACACGGTCACGGAATGACCGTCCTTTGCAAGAAGTGCGGCGGCGGCAAGTCCGCCGTGTCCGGCACCGGCAACAAGTATTTTCATTTGCGCACTTCACGCCTTTCGTTAATCTTTATAAAGCCGGGTGTTTCTCAGCCGCCGAGCTCGGCGAGGAAATCGAACATTCTTCCGGCGTATTCGTTCGTATCGTGACCGAGCCATGTAACCACAAAGCCGTATTTGTCGTTCACGAAAAGCTGCTGTCCGTTCATACCGCCCTTCGAAAACGAGTTCGGCGTATTCCTGCGAAGCTCGTAGCCGCGCTCGGTCACCTTTTTGCACCATTCCTTCGAAAGGTAACGCCTACCGTTGTAAACGCCGCCGTTGAGATAAAGCTGCCCTATTTTAGCCATATCGGGCGTACGGACATAAAGCCCGGTGGCACCCATCGAGTAGCCCATCGGGCAGGCAGCCCATGCGGCTTCCTCGAAATGCATAGGCGTGAACAGCCGCTCGCGCATAAAATCAAAGAGCGTTTTTCCGGTTTTTTCGGTCACAACGCGCGACAGAAGGTAATACGCAGCGTCGCTGTACCTTCTCGCGTCGTCGCCGTCGTCACCGGGAGTAAGGGGAAGCCGGGCGGAAAGAACTATGCGCAGAAAGTCGTTACGCGTGCCGTATTTTTCTTCATATTCATCGAGATTCTCGGTATCAATATCAAGAAATCCGTGTTCGATGCCCCAGCGATGGCGCATCACATGGTCAAGCGTAACCTGCTCCCACTTCGGGTCCATATTTTCGGGCAGCTTGTCTTTGAAAATATCGACCGGTCTTTCGTCAACGGACAAAAGCCCGTCGTCATAAAGCAGCCCGAGCGCCGTCACGGTGAACGCCTTCGAAACCGAGTAGCAGTTGTTCGTCTTGTTTGCCGGGGTGATGCTCTCGGTGTGAACGGTGCCGTTTTCAACGACCGTGATCCAATAGAGTCCCTTTTCGGTGTGTGCCTTTGCCATGATCTTTTCTGTAAAGCTCATATTTTTTCTCCTCATTTCGGCGCGGCTTTACCCGCGCTTTTATTGTTTATGCATATTTATATTCATAGCGTTTTTTGTAAATGAATACGGTGGACACGACCGCCGTGCCAAGCTCCGCGACTATGATGGACGCCCAAATTCCGTCGTTGCCGAGAACCAAGGGGAGGAGCAGAACCGCCGCGACCTGAAAGACGAGCGTCCTGATAACGGATATCGCCGCCGACACCGCGCCGTTGTTGAGTGCGGTGAAAAATGCCGAGGCAAAAATGTTGTAACCGGCAATCACGAAATTGATACTGTATACCAAAAATGCGTGTTCTGTCAGCTTTTTAAGCTCCGCGTCATACCCTACGAAGATCTGAGAAAGCAGCGGCGACATGAGCATCGCTGCTCCCGTAAGCACCACGCCGGACACTGCCATGAGAACGACACTCTTTTTGAGCAGGTTTTTTATTTCCGACGGATTTTTCGCTCCGTAATGATAGCTGATTATGGGCGAAGCACCGGTGGTGTAGCCGAAATAGACCGCCGTAAAAATAAACTGGACATACATCAGAACACCGAAAGCCGAAACGCCGTCCTCGCCGATAAGGCGCATGAGCTGAAAGTTGTATATCACGCCGACAATACTCGAAGAAATATTGCTCATAAGCTCCGATGAGCCGTTCGCGCACGCCGCCAAAATGGGCCGCACTTCAAGCCGCGACACGGTAAGGCGCAGACGGCTGCCGTTCGGCAGAATAAAATAGATAAGCGGAATAATGCTCCCGACGAGCTGGCTGAGTCCTGTGGCAACGGCAGCACCCGCGACCTTCCAGCCGAAAACGCCGACAAACAGATAGTCGAGAATCATATTTGTGAGTCCTGCCGCAATGGTGACGGCAAGCCCGAGTTTCGGACGCTCGGCTGCGGTAAAAAAGCTCTGAAAAACATTTTGCAGCATGAAAAACGCATTAAAGCCTACTACAATTCGTCCGTAAAGAACGCAGTTGTCAAGCATTTCGGGCGTTGCGCCGAGCCATACGGATATAGGACGCATTAAAGCTATTCCGAGAAACGACAGCAGCTCGCCGAGTACGAGCGTAAAAAGAATCATCATGGAAAAGAGCTTATTCGCCCTCTCTTTGTCCCCTTCGCCCATGACCTTCGAAACGAGCGCCGTTCCGCCTGTGCCTATCATGAACCCCATGCCGCCGAGTATCATGACAAACGGCATTATGAGATTTATCGCGGCGAACGCGGTCTTACCGGCGTAGTTCGAAACAAAAAAACCGTCTACCACGCCGTAAACGGAAATAAACACCATCATTATGACCGTGGGAAAAGTGAAGCGCAAAAGCTTTTTATATGTAAAGCTGTCCGATAATTTTATTTTCACTTGTTGTTAACTCCGGGAAAGTATGGTAATATATGTATATATTCGGTTGCCGGCGAACCTGTCCGCAAAACCGTCAAACTCCGTACTATCATATACTATATAACGAAATATGTCAAGCACAGGAAAAAGACGGAAGCGGCAAAAAAGCACGCCGCACGGGCAAATCCGGGCTGCTTTTTTAGCTTTAATTTAACAAGCCGGAATATATTGAAGGCATATTAAGAAACGGGAGGAATATGTATGCGTTTGCTTTTAGCCGACGATGAACGCGAGCTTGCCGACGCACTCGCCGCAATTCTCAAACACTCACACTATTCGGTCGATGTTGTGTATAACGGGACCGACGCGCTCGACTATATACGCACCGGCCTTTACGACGGGTGCATTCTCGATATCATGATGCCGGGGCTTGACGGTATCTCGGTTCTCAAAAAAGCGAGAAGCGAGGGCTTCAAGCTCCCCGTTCTGCTGCTCACGGCAAAAAGCGGCACGGACGACAAGGTTGAAGGGCTGGATTCCGGCGCGAACGACTATTTGACAAAGCCCTTTGAAGCAAAGGAGCTTCTCGCCCGCATAAGAGCCATGACGCGCAAAACGGACGACACCGCGCCCAATAACCCGTCGTTCGGCAATGTCACGCTTGACAAGCTCACCTTCGAAATCAAAAACGGCGACAACAGCGTAAGACTGGCAAACAAGGAGTATCAGATGCTCGAAATGCTCTTTGCCAACCCCGGACAGATAATCTCAACCGAACGGTTCATGGAAAAAATCTGGGGCTACGACACCGAAACCGAGCTTAATGTCGTATGGGTATATATCTCCTATCTGCGTAAAAAGCTGGCAAAAATAGAAGCCGACATTAAAATCACCGCCGTGAGAAACCTCGGGTACACATTGGAGAAGGCATAATGCTTAAAAAACTGCGGATAAAATTTGTAGGCGTTGCAACGGCTTCCGTCTTTATTGTTTTAGTGCTTCTGCTCGGCTGCATAAATATCGTAAACTATGTCAATGTCACCGACACAGCCGACGCACGCATTGATGTAATAGAAGCGTACAACGGAACCTTTCCCTACGACGACTCGATACTCGGTTCGCTTTTCCGCTACAAGTTCTCGGCGGAAGCACCGTTCGACAGCCGGTACTTCACCGTGCGGATAAACGAGCGTGAAAAGGTGGCTTCGGTGGATGTCGCGCACATTGCGTCCGTAAACACCGAGGCTGCGGCGAAGCTCGCCTACTCACTGTACAAAAGCGGCAAGGACAAGGGCTTTTCGTCCGATTTCAGATTCCGCGCGGTCGACTCGGACGAGGGAACGCTGTATATTTTCCTCGACTGCGGACGCGAACTGAACACCTTCCGAAACTTTTCGGGCGCGACCCTCGCAATCGGCGTGATTGCACTGACACTCGTTTTTGTCCTTGTCTGCATTTTCTCAAAAGCGGCGATAAAGCCGACCGCCGAAGCCTACGCGAAGCAAAAACGCTTTATAACCGACGCCGGACACGAGATAAAGACTCCCCTTGCAATAATCGGCGCGGCAAACGATGTAATTGAACTCGACAACGGCGAAAGCGAGTGGACGCAGAGTATCCGCAATCAGGTAAAGCGCCTGTCCTCTCTCACAGAGAAGCTCGTCATGCTCTCGAAAATGGACGAGGAAAGCACAAAGCTCGTCAAGAAGGAATTCAATTTGTCGGACGCAGTGACCGAAACGGCATCTTCGTTTTCCGCTGTTGCGGCGGCAAAAAACAAAACTCTGAATGTAAATATCGAGCCATCCGTCGTGTACACGGGCGACGAAAACGCGATAAAGCAGCTCGTAAGCCTGCTGACCGATAACGCCCTGAAATACTGCAACGAAAACGGCACGATAAATGTTGCCCTTCGTAAAAACGGCAAGAAGAACGAAATTACGGTGTTCAACACGGTCGACAGCATAACGCGCGGAGAACACAGCGAATTTTTCGAGCGTTTTTACCGCGCCGACGGTTCGCGGAGCGTAAAAACGGGCGGACACGGCATAGGACTTTCCGTCGCGCAGGCGATAGTTACCGCGCACAAGGGCAAAATCACCGCCTTTGCCCCCGACGAACACAGCGTTCTGTTTACCGTTACACTGTAACGCATTTCCCCGAAAATCGGCAGGCAAAAAAATATATACAGGCAAAATTAAAGGCTTTGGCAGCAAATGTCAAAGCCTTTTTTGAATATAAAACGCCGCTTTCTATTGTAAAAACAAGGACTGTCTTATTGCGATACGAAAAATCAGTCCGCGCTCCCGTTTTTGAACAAGCTCAAATCTTCATTGTCCCTTGGGCAAGGTCCTTTGCCGCGAACGGCATAAAGTAGAACGGCACGGTGAGCAGCTTTTGCTCCGGGGCAAAGCCGTAATTATTTTTCGAAACTTTGAGGGCGAATTCGAACTTATTGTGGCTTGCAAATTTTTCAAGTGAGTTTAGCGTTCCTCTGCCCTTTTTTACATCGATCGGATACAGTTTATTGTCCGATTCGACGATAAATTCAAGCTCGGCTGACGATTTGCCGCGCCAGTAGAACAATTTATGTCCCTTGGCAATCAATTCATTCGCAACAAAATTTTCAAAGAATATTCCGGACAATGTATTTTCTCTTTCTCCGGACACGAAAGACGCTGCATTTATGCCGCTCTGATACGAAAACATTCCTATATCCCCAAGAAACAGGCGGAAATTGCTCTCGCCGTCCGGCATAAGCGGCATTGTAATGTGTTCTTCCGTCTGAAAAGACCGGTTTACGACATGAGCCATAGTAAGCCACTGAATAGCGGTGGCATAGTCCCGCGTTCTGCTTTTTTCCTCGATAAGTCCCGGGGAAAAATTCTTGGACTCCTTATTAAGCTCCCTGTAAATATTTCCGAACAGCGCCCGGGAACGGAGCGCAGCCTCCTGACTCGCCTGATAAAGCTCCATGTCGGCAAGATAATTGTCATACAGAGCCTTCAAAATCTCTCCGGCTTCAAGAAGGTCATTCCCGTCTATATAGGCTTCGACCGCTTCGGGCATACCGCCGACAAGCAGGTATCTGTACACCTGTTCCATTGCCAGCTCGTGAATCTGCTTTTCAAGCGGTCTTTTTTCTTCATACGCTTTTCTGACCGCGTCATACAGTATTTTGTTGCTGTTCATCAAAAATTCGTCAAAGGTCATCGGATAAACGGTTATCTGATTGATTTTTCCAACCGGGAAAAGGAATTTTTCTTTTTCGCCCGAACCTCTCTTGTATGTTTCCCGTTGAAGCTTAATGCGAACCATTGATCCTGTTGCTATGACGGGTATCTCCCTGAAATCCTGACAAAAATATTTGAGCGACGAAATAATATTGGGACACTCCTGAATCTCATCGAAAATCAACAGGGTTCTCTCGTTTATCTGCTTGCCTTTCCGCAGTGAAATATACTCTATGATTTTTTCGGCATTGGCGGTTTCGTCACAGAAATTACGGATTTCATCCTCCTTTTTGAAGTCGACATAGATATAGCTGTTTTTATAGTATTTTTTGGCGAACAGCTCCTCTGCAAGGTAGGTTTTGCCCACCTGCCTTGCCCCCCAAATAATCAAAGGTTTTTTGCGTTTATTGTTGTTCCAGTCTGTCAGCTGCTGCAATGCGAGGCGTTCCATAAATAAACCTCCGAGTGTACCGATTTGTTATCAGTCTACCATATTTTTCACCGATTTTCAAGAGATTATACAGGTTATTTGCACATACAGCCCGTTAAAAATCATAATTATTTGCACGATTTCGGGGGTAAATAATATAATTACTTTCACATATACGGGGGTAATTTTTATAGTTATTTGCACATACAAGTTTTTTTCGCTATATTATTTGCACATTTACGGATTTTCGGCAACAACAACTACCGTGTTACGGCAGCAAAATAGGGGATGTAAAAAAAGCCC
>JAEDGF010000018.1 GCA_016297645.1 Clostridiaceae bacterium | reverse complement strand
TTCTTTTGCCGTGAGGCACATTTTTACCGACAGCAAAGACCGTTCTTTTGCCACTGCGCAAGATCTTTGTCAGCCTGTCGTTCAACGGGAATTACCGTCCGCTCAGTGGCGTACATAGTGGTTCATGATATACTCGTTATATCGGTCTAACGAGGAACTCCATGATAGCGCCGTGAATTCTCATAAGGAAATCCTTAATACGGGCGAATACGCTGTTGAAGCCTTCATCTTCGTATACTTTGAACATTTTCTGCACCTCCTTCTTGCTTTTGTCAGTTTAAGTTCACCAATTATTTTGAGCGTTGTCAATAGTTTCGGGCAAACTGTAACATCTGTTACGGAATTATTGCGGCAACCTTTACGCAAGCTGAAATTGCCGTAAAAAAAATAATTAAACGCGCGTTCTTTTATTCACTTGTGACCGTCTGCACGCTTTTCTGTTCAAAAACGAGTTTGTCGTCCTTCACATCGACGAACCACGAATTGTCACCGTCTGTCATATTTACCGTGAGCTTTGCAAGCGGCGTTTCAATAAGCTCGCCCGTAAGACGGGCAACCGGTCTTGCGCCGTCATGCTTTGCGGACGCTTTTTCCGCAAGAAAATGCGCGACATTCTCCGAAAAATTGAGTTCTATCCCGCCGGACAGCGCAAAGCGCTTTACATCTTCAAGCCTGCGGCGCGTGATTTCGTACAGTTCTTCGGAAGAAAGAGGAGAAAATACGACGACATCGTCGATTCTGTTGAGAAATTCGGGGCGAAAAACGCTTTCCAGCTCTTTTTTTATTCCGTTTTCGGTAACCGAGCCGAACCCGAGCGGCACACCGCCGGAGATGAGCTTTCCGCCGAGATTCGATGTCATGATAATCACGGTGTTGCGGCAGTCCGCCTTTCTGCCGTCGGAGGCGGTGAGAACGCCCTCGTCAAGCAGCTGCAGCAGCGCGTTGAAAACATCGGGGTGTGCTTTTTCTATCTCGTCAAACAGCACCACGCTGTACGGACGACGGCGGAGCTTTGAAGTAAGCTGACCGCCCTCCTCGAAGCCGACATAACCGGGCGGCGACCCTATAAGGCGCGCAACGCTGTGGCTCTCGGCAAACTCCGCCATATTAAACGATATAAGAAAATCAGGCGAACCGTAGACCTCTTTTGCCACCGCCTTTGCAAGCTCCGTTTTACCGACTCCGGACGGACCGCAGAACAGAAAAGTCCCGACGGGGCGAAACGGGTCTTTAAGCCCGAGCCTGCCGCGCCTTATTGCGTTCGACACCGCTTCTACCGCCTTTTTCTGCCCTACTATCTGTGTTGAAAGACGCGTTTCGAGGTCACTCAGCCGCTTTTTCTCGTCCGCACTCACGGTTGACGCCGGGATATCCGTCCACTCGCTCACTATCTGCGCTATTTCGTTTTCGGTTACAGTGGGGATATCATCGCTTCTTTCCCGGCTGCGCGAAATTTCGGCAAGGGCGGCGGCTTCATCAAGTCTGCCCTCGCGGACGAGAAAATCGCGCTTTGTTTCGGAATATACATTTTCTTCCGAGCTGCCGAGCGACACGAGCGCCGCAGCTTCGTCAACAAGATCGATTGCTTTGTCCGGCAAAAATCTGTCCGTTATATATCGTACGGACATCGTCACGGCAGCGTCAACGGCTTTGTCTGTTATGCGGCAGCCGTGGTGTTCCTCGTACGCCGGACGCAGACTTTTAAGAATAGTCACTGTGTCCTCCTCCGACGGCTGCTCAACCGTTACGGGCTGAAAGCGCCTTTCGAGCGCCGCGTCCTTTTCAATGCAGCGGCGGTATTCGTCCACGGTGGTAGCACCTATAAGGTGCAGCTTTCCGCGCGCGAGAACGGGCTTTAAGATGTTCGCCGCGTCCACCGCACCCTCCGCCGAGCCTGCGCCGATTATATTGTGTATCTCGTCAATAAACAGAATAATGTTCTCCGCCTGCGTCACCTCGTTTATGACATTGCGTATGCGCTCCTCAAAATCGCCCCTGTATTTTGCGCCCGCGACCATGGCGGTAAGCTCCAGCGACCACACCTCTTTATTGACAAGCGCGTCGGGGACTTCGCCCGAGGCAATGCGCACTGCAAGCCCCTCCACAGCTGCGGTTTTTCCCACACCGGGTTCGCCGATAAGGCACGGATTATTCTTTGTTCGGCGGCAGAGAATGCGCATGACTCTGTTTATCTCGCGGTCGCGGCACACCACCTTATCTATCCGCCCGGCGCGCGCGGCTTCCGTAAGGCATACGCCGTATTTTGCAAGCGTACCGAGATTGGACGGCTGCTGGCGGTATGTTTTTCCGTGCTGTGCGGAAATAGGCTGAACGGGCTTTAACGCCCGTGTGATATCGGAATACAGCTGCGCCGGGCTTGCGTTAAGCTCCGACAAAAGCTGCGAGCTGCCCGAACGGCTGTCGCGGAGAAGCGCCGTGAGAAGGTGTTCGGTGCAAACATTGCAATTTGCTTTTCTGCTCTGAGCAAGCGCATTTTCGACCGCCTTGACAAGTCTTGGGGTCATATCCTTATCGGTAAGCTCCGTCGGCACACCGCGTCCCATTCTCTCGCAGAGCTTATCGTACGCCGCCTTATACTGCACCGACCTGCCCGAAAGAACAACACCGGCGACGCTCATCGGGTCGTTGAGCAGCCCCAAAAGCAAATGCTCCGTGCCGACATAGGTATGTCCCAGCTCTCCGGCAACGGTTATGGCAAGATTCAGAGCGGTGTCGGCTTTTTCCGAAAAGCCCGAAAATCTGTATTTTTTCATAAAACCTCCGTGCAAATACCGATGGAAACGGCGTTCGCGGTCAAAAAATAAAACGGCGGTTTCCCGTCGTTTTATTATACTGCCGTTTTGATTTTTCTATTCCGCGAGTAAAAGTTTTTCGGGCGTTTTTTGTCCGTATCGGGAAACGCCTTTTTACTCTGCCGGAAACAGCTTCTTTCGTATTATTTTCGCTCTCAGTTCATCCTGTTCTCTGACAGAGAGTCTGCCGCCGGCAAGACAGTTGAGATTTGCGGGCTGCAAGGTGTACATAAGCTCGTTTATTACGGAAACATCGGCATTACACAGCCCGTAAACAGCGCCGAGGCGCAGCAGCGAAAGCATTTCGGGCATTTCGTCATTATCGACAAGCACAGCCGTGGACAAAAGACCCATTGCGCGGTTTATACGGTCGCGGACGCTTATGTCCTTTATCATTTCCTCCGCGCAGGAATGCTCCTTTGTCGCGATTTGCAGAGCCATTGATTTAAGATTCGATACGGCGGTTTTCTCGTCTATGCCGAGTGTGACGCAGTTTGAAATGCGGTACATATCACCGCACACCGACAGACTGTCGCCGAACGCGCCGCGAAAGCTCATCCCGAGCTTTGAAACGGTGGAAATAAGCGAGCTTATTCTGCCGCTGCCCGAGAGCGCCGGAAGGTGCAGCACGGCTGTCACTTTCAGTCCGGTGCCGAGGTTTTTGGGATTCTGAGTGAGAAAGCCCAGTTCGGGGTCAAACGCGAAACGGAGCTTGCCGTCGAGCGTCTTTTCGTATTTTTCGGCATTTGCATAAGCCTTTTCGGGCTGCAAGCCGGATTCGAACGCCGTTATTTTTATGTGATCGTCCTCGTTGAGCATTATTCCGACGCTTTCGTCAGCCGACGAGATAAGCATCCTGCCGCCGGAGGACGAGGCAAACTCGGGGCTTATCACTCCCCTCTCGGCAAGGGCTACCGCTTCGTAGGGGTAGAGCTTACTCATGTCGGTGGCTTTTACGGGAAGCCCGGCGTCGGCAAGGACGGAGTAAACAGCCCTGTTCAGCTTGTCGCGCTCGGCAACGCTCAGCCTTACGGGGAAGGGCAGCTTGTCGATATTTCGCGAAAGGCGAACGGAGGATGAAATAATTACATCGCCGTGATATTCCGGCATAAAATTAAGAAGATACATCAGCCGTTACCCTCCTTATCCGTAATTTCTTTTATACTGTCGCGCAGAAACGCGGCGCGTTCAAAATCCTGAGCGGCAACCGCAGCGTCCATCTGAGCTTTAAGCTCACGCAGCCGGCGTTCGTTCTGCGCAGCCTTGCCCGCCGACTCGGGAATTTTACCGGTATGCACCGCTCTGCCGTGAATTTTACGCACCGAGGGCATGAGCTTGTCGGCAAATACACGGTAGCAATCGGGACAGCCGGGACGGCCGCTGTGCGATATATCCGAAAATGTAAAGCCGCAGGTCGGGCAGCGCGTTTCGGACGCTCCGGGAGCGTTTCCGGCGGCAAAGAACCTGCCGAAGGGCGCCTGAAAAATCCCGAACATATCGGAATATCCCATGGCTGCGGCGCAGTCGGTACACAGATGCAGTTCTATCGCCTCGCCGTTAATTATCTGTTTGAGATGCACTGACGCATCCTTCATCTGACAGTTCTGACACAGCATACTATCAACTTCCTTTTAAGGGGCTGCAAAAGGCGCACCGAAAACGAGCCTTTAACAACCCCCGAATTATACTGTTTTTTATACATTATAAATGCGCCCGGGAAAAAACCGTGCCTTTATAACGCCGTTTTTCGCGGTTCAGCACTCACCGGAGAAGCCGAAGCGCTGAAAGAAAAATGCAAAGATGAGCTTGAAAAACGCCGTAAACTTCACTTTGTCGCTCGACTCGCGCGAGTGAAGCTCGTAACGGGCGGCGGCGAACGCATCGTTTTCCGAATACACATCGAAGTACGAAAGGCAATATGTTTCGTAGTCACGGGGTGCGTTTTCGTCGAGAACAATAACGCGCGAGCCTACCTCGTGGTTGTTGTATGTTCCGAAGCCCATACCGGGAGTGTTTATAATATCAATATCCTTGTAATTTACGCGGTAGCTGTTGATATGGTCATGACCCGAATATGTAGCTATGACATCGCCGACTTCGAGGAAAGCGTCAAACTGACCGTTCGAGTAGTGCGGCGGGCAGGGAGTTTCGTTTATCTCGCCGTCGCTGCCCTCGGGAAGCACCCACTTGCCGTTTTCGTCCTTCGTAACAGCTTCGAATATCTCGGGAACGACTATGTGCTGGAAGTTCATCGCCGGGACGACCTCGCCGCCGTTTTCGGCAGCAAGTGCGGCAGCGGTACGCTTGTACCACTCGATCTGCTCCTTGCGAACGCAGTCATACCCGCCGAGATTGTTCTCGGTATTGTATGTTCCCGAGTCGATAAGCCAAAGGTTGAAGGCATAACGGGAGCCGTCCGACGAGCGGATTGGCAGGTTATATGTTCCGGCACCTCTCAGCTCGGGTTCGCCCGCTTCACCTATAAAGCAGGAGTAGTTTTTGTAGTAGCCTATCTGAGTCAGCTTGTCCGCAGCGTTGTTTTCGTCATCATGATTTCCGAAAACGACTGCAACGGGAGCGCCGAAATCTTCCAGAACGCTCATAAACTCGTCTATCGCGGCTTTTGTAAGAACCTTTGTTTTGCAGGCGTTGCCGGAGATGTTATCACCCGAAAGGATAACGAGATCGGGCTGCACTTTTTTAAGCGTGTCGCGGATATAGTCCCGTGTGATTTTCACGAGAGGATATTTCGCGTGGATATCGGACATGTTGAGGATGGTGAATTTTCCGTCGTCATTGAAGCAAAGCTCGCTCCTGTCGGCGGCAAATGCCGTCATGCCCAAAGCGGACAGAGAAACCAAAACCGCAAGGAACACGGCAAGTGTTTTTTCGAGTTTTTTCATCTTTTCTTCTCCTGATCGTTTATTAAAAGCGAAATCGAATTCGCGCCTTTTATCAGTACTTCGTGCAGTCCGTTACCTTTATGTAGCAGCCGCCGTTTTCGGCGGTAAAGACACCGCTTACGGTAAGATACTGCCCGGTTGCGGGAGCTTTTTCGTTCTCGGGGAGGATCATGTCCATAGTCCACGAGCCGTCATAGTACGGGTGCTGCAAGCACGAGCCGTTGAGAGCGCGTCCGAAAATACGAACCTGCTCACCCTTGAACACCTCGGCATTGCCCTGCATATTCGCGACCTGCACGCGCACGAGCGTGGGCGACAGAACGGTGAGGTCAAGCCCCTGTGCGGGGGTAAACTTTTCGACGGTTTCGAGTGTTACATCGGTAAAACGGTAGCCGTCGAGGGATTTTTCGTCTTGAACGAGCTTGCCTTTGAGCTTTACAAGCGAGCCGGGAGCCGGAAGTGCGTTCACATCAGCGGGGACAAACTCCCACTGCCAGTCGCAGCAGCGCGTCTTGTCGGCATAGCCCCACACATAATAGCGGTCGGTCTTGTTGTACTCGTCGTGTAAAACGGCAAAGGTTCCTTCTTTATTATACACCTTATTTACATAATCGCTACCTTTTTTTTCATAAAAAATATTGATATATGCGGCATATTCGAGCTGATTAAAGGTTTCTTTTATTCCGGACACCGACTGCTCGGGCGCGTTTGCCGGAATGGTGGTGGTTTCGTCCCCTTTTGAACCGACTTCACCGCTTGAAGCAGTTTCGGAGGAGTCCGGTACGCCGGGAGCGGTAGGCTCATCGGCATTTTTGCCGCAGGACGCAAGCGAAAGCACGGTAAGCGCCGCAAGCAGGATACAAATAACGGTTTTTCTCATTTTTCTTTTTCCTCTCATTTTTTGTTTTTTATTTTTTCAGCTTTCCCAAAAGCGAGAAAACAGCAAATACGATTATATCGGCGGCAACGACCGTAGAACCGACAGGGGTCGAAAAGACGACCGACAGCACAAGTCCCGAAAGGGCGCACAGCACCGACAGCACAGCCGAGCAAACGACCACCGACCGGAAGCTCCTGAACACCCTCATTGCGGACAGCGCCGGAAAAATAACAAGCGCCGAAATAAGAAGCGACCCCACAAGGTTCATCGCAAGCACGATTATCACCGCAGTTATGACGGCTATCATCAGGTTGTACGCATTCGCGCGTATTCCTGTCGCCTGCGCGAAGTTTTCGTCAAAGGTGACCGCAAATATTTTATTGTAGAACAGCACGAAAACGCCGATAACGACAAACGACAGTATCACGCACAGCCACACATCGAAATCGGACAGTGTGAGAATAGATGTCGACCCGAAAAGCGTGGTACAGACATCGCCGCTCACATTTCCCGAAGATGAAAACAGGTTCATCAGGAGATACCCGACCCCGAGCGCGCCTACCGACAGCATTGCAAGGGACGCGTCCCCTTTTATCTGCGCTCTGCCGCCGACCCGCAGCAGCAAAACAGCGCACAGGACGGTAACGGGCAGCACGACTACCATCGTGTTCGTAAGTCCCAAAACGCCTGCGACCGCCATTGCGCCGAACGCAACATGGGAGAGTCCGTCGCCTATAAACGAAAAGCGTTTGAGAACGAGCGTTACGCCCAAAAGCGAGGAGCAAAGGGCTATAAGCACGCCTACTATCATCGCTCTCTGAACAAACGGGTACTGAAAATATGCCAGGAATTCACTCATTTTCCGCTTGCCTCCTCGTTTACAAAAGCCCGTCCCACATCGGTTTTCAGATAATTTTCTTTTGTACCGAAGAACTTCGGCACTTCGCCGAGATGCAGAATGTGCGAAGCGTATTTAACGGCGGACGCAATGTCGTGCGACACCATTATCACCGTTATCCCCTCGCGGTTGAGCGAAGCTATAAGCTCGTACATCTCGCGCGTGACCTTCGGGTCAAGCCCGGCGACAGGCTCGTCAAGAAGGAGCAGCTTTGTCGTTGCGCACAGTGCGCGCGCAAGGAGTACCCTCTGCTGCTGACCACCCGAAAGCTCTCTGTAACAGCATCCCGACAGCTCGGTGATACCCATTTTCTCCATATTTTCCGCCGCCGCTTTTTTCTGCTCGGCGGAATAAAACGGACGGAAGCCCGATTTGCCGAGGCAGCCTGAGAGGACTATCTCTTTAACGGATGCCGGGAAATCGCGCTGAACGGGTGTCTGCTGCGGCAGGTAGCCTATCTCGTTCTGTTTAAGCCCGTCCGAAAATTTTATCTCTCCGCCGAGCGGCGGATTAAGTCCGAGTATCGTCTTTATAAGAGTGGATTTTCCCGCGCCGTTTTCCCCGACTATGCAGAGATAATCGCCCGCGTTCACCTCAAAATTCAGTCCGTGCGTTATCGCTCTGCCGTCGTAGCCGAGCGACGCATTTTTACATATTATCTGAGCCATGTCAGCCCTCCGCACCGAGCGCCTGTTTGAGTGACGCAAGGTTATTTGTCATAATTCCTATGTATGTTTCACTTGCCGCTTCCGCCGTTTTTACGGACTGCATGGAGTTCATCACCGCTTTTTTGCAGCCCTTGTTCGTCATGCCGGAAATGACCGCGTCCGCAACCGCGCCGTCGGAAGTTTCGGTAATAATTATCGTATCGGTTTTCGCTTCGTCCGCCGCACGGCTCAGCGCCGATATCGTTTTGAAGCTCGCTTCGCTCTCTGCCGAGCATCCGGCAAAGGCGGCGCAGTAGTTTATTCCGTAATCCTTCATCAGGTACAAAAACGGGAATCTGTCAGCAAAGATAACGGTGCTGCGCGAAGCATTCCGTACAGCTTTTTTGTACTCCGCGTCAAGCGCCGCAAGCTTTAAGAGATACTCTTTTGCGTTTGCGTCGTAAACGCTCTTGCCGTCAGGGTCGAGCTTTGCAAGCTCTGCGGCGATATACACCGTGAGCTTCTCCGCATTTTTTACGGAGAGCCATATGTGCTCGTCGTATTCGTTATCGTCAGCGCCGTCATGCTCGTGTTCATGCTCGTCGGCGCTGCCTTCGAGCGCGGTTTCTTCTTCGAGTACGGCGGAGCCGAGTGCCTCGGTAAGATTTACAAACACTGTCTTTTCTGTCCCGACATTCTTTTGCACATCAGCCACCCATTTTTCGCTCTCGCCGCCGATGTAGATGAACATTGCCGCGTCGCCTATGCTTTTCATATCCTCGGCAGTCGGCTGATACGAGTGCATATCCGCGCCATTGCCGGAGAGCATTCTCAACGTGTAGTTTTCACTTCTCTCGCCGAGGACGGTGCGCACCCAGTCGTACGGCGCAAAAGCGGTACAGATTATCTCGGGCTTTTTTTCGTCATTCCCGGACGGTTTATCCTGCCCACCGCAGGACGCAAGGCACACAAGCAGAGCGCAGAGCGCAAGCAGCACCGCGGTTATTTTAAAAGATTTTTTCATTCTTACTGTTTCTCCTCTTTCTATTTTTCCTTTTGGCGGCACTCGCCGCAGCAGCCGAAAAGCGTGGTCTGTTCACGGTCAACCGAAAAGTTGCAGTCGCCGAAAATGAGCTTCAACACATCCTCGGACTCGGCTTCCCTCATGTGGAGCAGCTTTCCGCACTCGGTGCATTTTAAGTGGAGGTGATGATGGCACTCCTCTCCGCCCGCTATCTGATAAAGCGAACGCTTTTTGCCGTCCGGGACAAAACGCTTGACCGTACCCTCGTCACACAAACGCCCCATAAGCCGGTATACGGTGCTTCTGCCGGGAGCGCCGCAGCCCTTATCCGCAAGCGCCGCAACGATTTCATCGGCTGAAAACGCATTCCCGGCGTTGTCCGACAAAAAACCGAGTATCAGCTTTTTTTGCTGTGTATTGTAATTTGCCACCAATGTTCACTCCCTCATATTCAGCAAGCACAAATGGGACTGAGTCCCATTTAGCTCTTTTGATTATACTACGTTCTCCGTTTTTGTCAATAGAAATCGGGAATAATTCTCAATTTCGTGTTCTTCCCGACCTTTTTTGCCGTTTTTTTGACCGAAAAATAAAATAACTGTTGAATTTTCGTCATATGTGTGATATCATAAAGCCGCAACGAACCAACCGATTAAGCGTATAGGAGATAATTATATGTCGGAAAAACCTCATCGCGCAGAGGACAGGCGCGTAAAAAGAACAAAAAAAATACTCAGAGACAACCTTTTCAAGCTGCTCGAAACGAGAACGGCTGACGAAATTACCGTAAAAGAGCTTACCGAGGCTGCCGATGTCAACCGCTCCACCTTCTATTTCTACTACAAAGATATAAACGATATGATTCGCCAGATTCAGGCGGAGATATACGGCGTTTTCGAAGCGGAGGTCATAGCGCCCGCCGCGAGCTTCGACACCGAAGCGGATTTTGTCGCATACATAACGCGTTTTCTCCTTTTCTGCAAGGACAACGAAAAAATATGTAAATTCGTTATCAGCAACGACCCGAACAACAACCTCACCAACATGATAAGAACCCGTCTGCTTGAATTTATCCCCGACTCCGAAAAGGTGTTCGGCACGGACAACCCGAAAAGATACCTCACCTGCTTCGCCGTCGCGGGCATATGGGAAACGGTTCTGAGGTGGATGTATGACGGAATGGTCGTTCCTCCGCGCGAAATGGCGGAGTTTATGACAAGCGTATATTTTGTCGGCGGCAGAACAGTGCTTCTCGAAAAATAAAAAACAATTTTCGGCGTATCGGACTGCACCGAAGAACAAACACGCATTTTCGATGTATCGGGCTGCGCCGAAGCGCAAATAATAATGGAAAAAACAAAACCGAAAAGAGATAAAAAAATGACTCACACCTACAAAACACGCGGAACCTGTGCCTCCTCGATAACCTTTGACCTTGACGGCAACATCGTTTCAAATGTCCGTTTCACCGGCGGCTGCAACGGCAACCTCAAAGCCGTTTCGAAGCTTGTGGACGGAATGACTGTCGAAAAAATCGAGAGCATTCTCGGCGGCAACACCTGCGGATTCAAAAGCACCTCCTGCGCAGACCAATTGGCGAAGGCGGTTCGCACGGCATACGACGAGGAAAACGACTGACCGGCAGCGCCCCGCTCGAAAAAAACGAATACC
Organism: Clostridiaceae bacterium; assembly: GCA_016297645.1. Lineage (GTDB taxonomy): Bacteria > Bacillota > Clostridia > Oscillospirales > Acutalibacteraceae > RUG806. The sequence continues at coordinate 22,849 of JAEDGF010000018.1, read as the reverse complement.
GCACCGCTATGCGCCCCCCAAAGATGCGAAAAAACGCCTTTCGGGGGCGTTTTTGCTTTTTTCAGCCGTTTTATATTAACTTTTTATTAAAAAAACATTTACAAATTATTTGTAATGTGGTATTTTTTACTTGAATACATTTTTATGATAAGTTTTTTTGGAGGGGTGGCTTTATGGCAGGAACAAACGAGTATGTAAAACAATTTGGCGGTGTTTCCTTCAACGAACGGCACTTCGGTGACGCCGACAACATCGCGCTGTGCGAAGTATTCTATATGCATCTGGAAAATGTGGTGTCCGAGTCGTTTTCGGATGAGCCGAAGCGCTTCGACGAGGCGTGCGAGGAGCTTTTTGAGTTAAACGGGCGCAAGCACAAGCCCGTGGGACTCGTCATAAACAAGGGAATAAGCGAAAAGCTGATGAACATGGCACACACCGAGCGTTTTTCCGAAATGAAGGTGCTTGCCTGCAAGCATATCTACAACGAGGAGCCTGCCGTTCAGTTCGACGCTGCAACATTTATTCTGCCCGACGGTGTTAATGTCGTTATTTTCAGAGGGACGGACGACACCATCGCAGGCTGGAAAGAGGATCTCGATATCTACACGAAAAAATACATTCCGTCCTATAAATACTCGGTGGAATATCTCGAAGAAGCGGCAAAGGCCCTCAAAGGTGACTTCATTGTCTGCGGTCATTCGAAGGGCGGCAATGTCGCATTATATGCGGCTCTCAACTGCTCGCCCGAGATGGCGGACAGAATCCGTCTGCTCTACAACAACGACGGCCCCGGCTTCCACGATCTGCGCCCGTTTGCAACGCCCGCATACCGCGAGCTGCTGCCGAGATACCGTCATCTTATTCCGCAGGCATCCTTTATCGGAATGCTCCTCGCGCATGACGACGACTATACAGTGGTAAAAAGCACGCGCCTTATGGGAATGCTGCAACACGACCTTGCGACATGGCAGATCGAGAACGGCGAACCCGTAACGACCAAGCTCTCCGTACTCGGCAAGCTCAACGACAGGGGTCTTGCCGACCTGATTCTCAGAATATCGGACGAACAGAGCGACACCGTTAACGAAATAACCGCCGCACTGCTCGGCTCATCGGGGGAGAAGGATCTCACCGGACTCGTCAAAAATGCCGGTTCCGCGCTCAGGGGCATAAACGCCGCATGGCGTTCGCTCGACTCGGGAATGAAAGAAAAGTTTTTCGGTATCTTCAAAGGCTCGGCAGCTCTCATAAGGGGCGCGGCACGCGAGGTTCGCCGCGAAACCGCAGAGCAGCTCAAAACGAGAGCGGAACAAAGACTCGCCAAGAAAAACCTTGCGGCGAAAATCGCAAAGGTACACAAAAGCCAAGCCGTCTGATTGCTCCGCCGCACCGAAAAAAACGACAGCGGACAAAAAAGCAGAATCCGTCCGACAGCTTTCCCGGGCAGCGGGAAACACGGTGAACGGGACAAACAAAATGCGCGGTGAGAAGAAAAACGCACGGCTCACCGAAAAAAAACGGCGAACATAAGCAATAAACCGGGGAAGTACAACGATGCTCTCCCGGTCTTTTTTTTACCCGATTTTATTTTGTCCGCGCGTTTGTTTTTGCTTCGTATTTGCTCTTTTCGCGTATATGTTTTGTTTTGCGTGTTTATTTTGCCAGAGTGTTTTTTCTCTGCCGCAGCTTCGGCTGCTTTAACGGAAAGCTCTCCCAAATTCGGCGTTCTCAAAAACGGGCGCGTTATCCCCGAGCCTTCGCATACTGCCTTTAATGCTAACCGGATTGTTTTGCAAGCCGTCAGTTTTTTGTGAGTGAATCGAGAGGTTCGTTGTACGCTCCCATAAATTCATCGAGGAAAATTTCCGCTTCACGGCAGCCGAGAGAACGGATCGATTGAAGCGTCGAGTCATACGCCGCGTCAAATTCCGTATTGCCTGCGCGGCGTTCCTCAATGCATTTTATCAGCGCACTTATTTTGTCGGCGGCTTTAAGGAGCTTGTGAAGCTCATCGGGGGACGACTCGGAGCATATAAGCCCCTCATAGACCGGGCGAATATCCTCGGGGAGTGCTTCAAGGAGAGATTTTTCGGTGTTTTTTTCAATTTCGCCGAACGCGCGGCGAATCTCGGAATTGTAATATTTTACGGGAGTGGGCATATCTCCGGTTATTATTTCGGGCATATCGTGGTACACGCCCATAACGCAAACCCTGTCGGCATTGTAATTTTTGCCGAGTCGTGTGTTGCCTATAACCGCGAGAGCATGGGCGACGGCGGCTGTTTCGAGCGAATGGTGGCTCAGCGTTTCCTTTTCGGTGTTGCGCATAAGCGACCAGCGGTCTATATATTTCATCCGTGAAAAAAGTGCAAAAAATTTACTTGCCATTTTTACCTCCGTTTTTCGGCTGACTAAAAAATATTTACGGGACATCTCAAAACATGAACTTCACCCGGGCAATCAGATTTCCCGTATTTGCGCCCGGTTTGCACCGGTAGTTTTATTGTGCATTATCGCCAAACAAACTCATATTTTTTGGAATTAACACCGAAAGCATAACGCGCGCTTGCATTTTGACGCTATATCAACTATTATTATATATGGTTATAAATTTATTTGCAAGAAGAAAAACGGCGGTGATACAATGGTTTGTCCGAAGTGCGGAGCGCACATAAAGCGCTTCGATCTGTCTCCGAACTGCAAAAACTGCGGCGTCCACATTTTATACTATTCACAGGAAAAGGAGCTTGCCCGGGACGCAAAGCGCACGGAGCTTGAATTTGCAAAGGCGCGCGTGTTCGTGTCAAAATTAAAAGCCGCTTTTATCGCAGGCATTGCCCCGGTGAGCAGAATGATTCTCGGCGTGCTGAGCGTCGCCGTACTTCTGTGTCCGCTCGGCAAGTTTTATATAGGCATTCCGTTTTTCGAAACGGAGCTTTCCATCGGTGCGCTCGGCATTTATAAGCTCATATCGGACGGCATGATAACGCTTCTCCCTGATTTTGCCGCGTCCGGCACAGGTGGAAGCGCTGCCGTACTTGCTGCCGCCGCCGAAATCTTCTTTATTCTCGCGGCGCTGTGTATTCTCGCACTTTTCTTCGCGTGGATACTCTCGTTTACCGACCTGAAAAAGACAGCAAAAGCGCAGTGCGTAATTATATCGCTCGCAATTTTCTTCATTCTTATCAGCGAGATACTCGTTTGCGTCGCGTTTTATGCAGCTCCGCCCGTCAAGGCAGTCACGGTTTATCCCGTTTACTGGGGCACAGCCGTAATAATTTTAGAGTTTTCGGCATTCCTCGCATCGAATATACTGTTTTTGAAGCATATTCCGACTGTCACGGTAAGCGAAACCGACATTAAACGAATAGAAATCTACAAAAAAATAAAAGCAGGCGAAATAACCTATGACGACCTTCCGCTCCCCGTTTTCGAGACCCCCGAGGAACGAGAAAAGCGCGAAAACGCCCTCGCCGGTACATCAAAGAAAGCGAAGAAAACACGGAAGGCGGTCGAAAAAGAATGAGCAGGCAAACAGAAAAGAACACAAAGAACGCACTGTCGATGAAAGCAAAAATCGCAATGCTCATCTGCATTCCGCTTGCCGTTATCGTCATTTGTTCCGTTGTAATTGTTATAACGGTGCACAAAATGGATAACAATGCTCCCGGCTCTGATAAGCCGCAGCCGACAGCACAGCCCGTGATAACCGCACCGCAGTCCGATGAGGACGCGTCCGTTCAGGCTAACGAGCTTCTTTCTTCAATTCTGAACACCACGGACGCACAGACGGTCTGCACCACCTCCGTGTCCGTCGATATAGTCAATTCAAACCTTTCGGAAAGCGGAAAACATCTGCTCGACTATGCCGCCGGAAAAATGGGGGGAGCGATCGCCGGAGGTTTTTATAATGACGGGAATTACTCCTCCGCATACGGCAGCGCAAATAAACTGACCGACGGAATATTACCGGCAAAGAACGCCAAGGTTGCTTTTACGGAGGAAGAAGACGGGACTTTTTCCTACCTGTTTCCTCCGGCAGAAGGCTTTGACGGACTGTTCGCCCCGTCGGACGAAACCATGGCAGGCTGCGTTGCGGAGAAGATAAAGGAGTATTTCTCGGCAGACGAATGCTATGCGAAAGTGAACAAAGACACGGCATGGCTCTCACTCACCGCCGACCCGACAGACGGAAGGCTCACTTCCGTTGTCAAAATACGAAACTTCACCGCAGAAGTATCATTCAGGATCAAAGACGGCGAAACAACAAAAATAACCGCGCAGATAACCGTAACAGGAACGATAGATGTGTCGTTCGCCGGCATCGAAATAGAACAGGACATAATAGAAATTCACAAAAACGGTTACGAAGAACTCGCAGTTAAAGCAAATGTCGATGAAAACGCATCACAGGAGGACTTCTCCGTGAGCTTCGTGTCCTCCGACCCGTCCGTCTGCACGGTAAGCGACAACGGTATGATAGAAGCCGTCAGCGTGAGCGACTCCCCCGTCACCGTCACCGTGACGCTCGTTTACCTCGGCAAGACCTACACGGATTCATGCCTTGTTTATGTCACCGAAAGCGGCAACACGCTGACCGCAATAAACGGAATGCTGTCACCTCGCACGGCACTCGCTGCGAAAATCCCGTCTGAAAAGGAGGTAAACCGATATGGCTGAGCCCGAGAAAACCGCCTCCGCTCAGGCAGGTACCGAAACTACCGAAACAAAGGTAAACATATACGAGAACTTTAACTATGTCGGCGTTAAGGAATCGGCGGCGTACATACTCAACGATGTTTCAAACACCTTCAACATCAGCGCATTTACCGACAGGTTTATATGGGATGTCGTAAAAATTGATTTCACCATATCTGCAATAGTAAACATTTTCACCTCCGCATGGGATATAATCAACGACCTGCTCCTTGCTACCATCGTTGACAACACCCGAACCCGGCTCGGTAAATTCAGACCGTATCTGCTCGGTATGCAGCTTCCGCTGACGCTGCTCGGCGCAATGTACTGGATGCTTCCGCTGTTTTTCCCGGGATCGACCGCCACATATATCCCGAAGCTCATCTTCTACTTTGCTTTTTCGGTCATAAAAGAAACCGCCGACACGGCAATCTCACTTGCAAAAGGCGGATATATGTCCACAATAACACCGAACCCCAATGAACGGGTGCGGCTCATTACGCTTGCGGAGCTGCTCTCCGGCTACCTCGGGGAGGATCTGCCGCGCTACATTTTCGGCTTTGTATACGACCTTATAATAACAAACAAGATAAAAATGCAGCTCTCGACCGCGTTCGTGTCGTTCGGAGTAACCACAAGCGTCATTTCGTCGGCGCTCACACTGTGGTTCTTCCTCGTATCAAAGGAGCGCGTTCCGCAGTCGATAGAGCGACCGAATGTAAAAGAAGGACTTCGCGCCATATTAACAAACTACCCGGTACTGCTCATGTGCCTGTCTGATTTCCTCGGCGGCTTTGCGATAAGCACGAACGAATCGAACTATTTTATAGATGTGTTCGGCTCGCACGCAATGGTAAACACGCTGATAAATATCGCAAACGCCCCCTCGGCACTCAACGGAAGTATTTCGTATGCGTTCGTGGCACCGCTCAGAAAGCGCTTCTCATCAAAAGCGCTGTGGGTCGGCGCAGATATCTACGGAGATATTCTGAGCGCCGGATTCTTCCTCACCGGAATAATAAACCGCAATTATACGCGTCTAACGCCCATGATAATCGCGTTAGGCGTGCGTGAATTCTTCAACAAATGGACGTTCGGCGTCAATAAAGTCATAAACGCCGACCTGTGGAACGAGGCGATGGACTACTGCGAGTGGAAAAACGGCTACCGGATGGAAGCTACCACCTCGGTTGCAAAAAGCCTTGTGCTGAAAATCCAAAGCGCGGCGATGGGTTCCGTGAAAAGCATTATCCTTAAAGAGATAGGTTATATTCAGGGGCTGAAAATAGGCACGCAGGACACCCGCACAAAGTTCTGGCTGTTTGCACTGGCAAGTATCGTTCCGACAATATCTGGCGCACTCGGCATTATCCCGAAGTTTTTGTGGCCGCTCACAAAAGAGAAGCGTGCAAAAATGTACAAGGATCTTGCGCAGCGCAGAAACGAAACGGTTTCGGAGGGCGCAGCACAGTAAAAGCGTGCCGAAAAGCTGCTCCGTAAAAAAACAGCCGTGCCACGATCGCCAACGGCAAAAGCTCCGACACTGTCTGCAAAAAGCCGTACGGCTGTACAGAAAAGCTCCGCCGTACAGTTCACCTTAAAACTCCGATGCGCATCGGCACAAGCACAAAAAAAACACATCGTCTGTGCAAAAGGCAAAAAGCATTAGCTGTACAAAACACGCGCGGTGAACGCGTCTGTTTATATAAAGAACATAAGGAGATAAAAAAAATGATTTTATCTATCATTAGCGGCTGGGATGAAGGTCACTTCAAGTCCGTAGCGCAAAAAGGTTTGAAGGGCGTAGAGTTCTGCATAAACTACTACCGCGATTCAAGCGAAGTCCTCGCACAAAAAGAGGACATCAAGAAATTATCGGAAAAGTACGGCGTAAAGGTCGTTTCGATAGGCCGCTGGGGTATGCAGCGCCTTGACGAAAACGGAGAAATAATCCCTGAAGCACTCGCCCACGACAAGAACCTCATCGACCTTGCTTCCTTTGTAGGCTGCCCCGTTTACAATGCCGGTGCGAATTACAGCGAGAAGCTCTCGTACTACGATAACTGCATGGCTGCCGTGAAGTATTTTTCAACGCTTATCGACTACGCGAAAGACAAAAATGTCAAAATCGCCGTCTACAATTGCGACTGGGCAAACTTCGTCTATGAAGAAAAGGCGTGGTCGGTCGTTCTCGGCGCACTGCCCGAGCTTGGCATAAAATACGATATTTCGCACTGTCTGAACAGAAACGGCAATTATCTCAAAGAAATGCGCGACTGGGCGAACCGCTTCTACCACTTCCATATCAAGGGAACGCTTCGCATTGACGACGACCACTACGACGATCCGCCTGCCGGAATGGACATGATAAACTGGGGTGCGGCAATGGATATCCTCTATTGCTCGGACTACAACGGCGCGCTGTCCATCGAGCCGCACTCGCGCGACTGGAAGGGCAAAAAGGGACAGTGGGGCGTTGACTTCACAATAAAATACATTTCTCAGTTCATTATGCCCGACGATTACGAGTGTGACGAAGACCCCTATATGCCGTAACGCCGTCCGGGCAAGAATAAAAAAATGTCAGACAAATAAAAAAACGATAAGCTTTCGGATAAAAACCCGACAAATAAAAAATCCCAATAGACCCAAAAAGGCTCTGCCGCGAATCGGAATGCGCGGCAGAGCCTTTAATCGGTTTACTTATTTTTTATCAGCAGAAGCCGTCCCAATAACCGAGAACGATCAGCTTGAAGAGCTTAACAAAAATGTTAGCCTTGAAGAACAGCGTGTCAACAACGGTAACGAGCTTTCTGAGCTTTGTGGAAATATCGTTCGTCTGAGGAACTTCAACGGGTTCTCTCTCAACGCCCTCGCGGTCGATTACGAACGGCTGCGAGTAGCAGATTCCCTCGTCGCCGACAAGATAGAAGCGGACGAAATACTCGGGGGAATACTTGTTGACATCAAAGGTCAGAGCGTCCGCAAGAGGGGTTTCCTCCGTGCCGCCGCGAAGAACGGCATTGCCGTCCACAACCCAAGTGATCTGCTTATAATTCTTACCCTCGACGGAAATGGTCGCGTTCTCGTCGTCAACGGTCACGCGCGTAACAACGGGAGTGTCGTTTGAGCGCCAATCGACATCGTCACACATGGAGTCGTCGTACTCGGGCATTTCCTTCCAGCCGTTAAGCTCGTAGCCGTTCGAGTAGTGCGAAACACCGAAAAGAGTTCCGTTTTCCATGCTTGTTCTCACGGCTGCGGTGGTAAGTTCGGGCATATAGTGGATGGTATATGCGTCGTTTGCCGAGCTTTCGCTGTGCGAATCGGAGAAGGTGAACGCCCACGGAACTACACCGTTGGGGATGGTCTTTTTGAGTATCTGATCGTACAGAATTCTGTCGCAGCGGGTGTGTGCGTCGGTTGCACTGTTAACACCCATTCCGACGGAAGAACCTGCATTGTCGATGAACAAACGGGCAAACTTATTTACATAGTATTCGTCTATGGGCTGACCGACATGGTCAGCGGAGTCCTTGTCCGTATAAACATACTCGCCGACATGGGACAGCATAGAGATACCGCCTGCCGCCTTTACGCCTGCGGAGGGAGTTTCGTAATCGCCGTAAACGCCGATAAGCCCCTGACCGTAGTCGCAGTAATAACCCGTGAGATGGCAGTCCGCCTTCGGTGTTGCGGCATTAAGCTCGATTCCCTGAGGGATATCTATCATGCCGCCCGTACGGGCTTCGCCGTTTGTGGTCTTGGCGGTTCCGTTTGCATACGCGGCATACTCCTCCTCGGTAAGAGGGATAATTTCGGAGAGCTGGGTGCGTTCATATTTTATGAGGCGGATAATGGGAACGAGCTGCGGCTTTTCCGTCCAGCCTCTGTTTATCGTGCCGTGGTCGGTAATAGCCACTGCGTTGTAGCCGAGGTCGTAGCACTCCTGAACAAAATCCTTGACGGGCTGAAAACCGTCGGAGGCGTTTGTCTGACAGTGAAGCTGTACCTTATACGCCTGCCATGTATCCCAATCGACATCCGAATAGGGATTGCGGATAATATACTTCCCTTCGCTGCCGGTATCCGCAGCGGACGCACCGAGCGAAAGAGAAAGCATCAACATTAATGCCGCAAGAAAAACGGCGGTGAGCTTTTTCATGTGTTCATACCCTCCGTAATTTTTTTGTAGAACATTTACCAATAAATAATAGCATTTTAATATATTTTTGTCAATGAAGAACTAAAAAGTTTACGGAAAAATAAAAATTATTGTATATGAAGTAAGCTCCGCAGCCGTACGGACAGCGGAGCTTACGGATATTACGATGGTATAGCTTTCTCTGTTTTTTTTTCGGAGCAGCTCCGTATTTTTGAGTTTCCTCGGTTTTTCCGTAATTACCATGTGTTTCCGCAGCTCCGTGCTTTCGGTTTTTTACGGTTTTTTCCGTAATTACTCCGTGTTTCCGAAGGTAACCCATGTTTTCACCGGGTTTGCCGTGCGTTTTTGCAAACAAAAGCGTCCGTTTACTCAATCACCGCGCGGTCTGACAGCGGCTGCCGCTTACCGGGAAAAACACCCCGAACAGCGCTTTGAAAAGGTCGTAGAGTTCAACGATTTCCCTCATCATCGGTTTCGGGTCGAACTGCATGGTATGCCTTCCGCGCATCCACTCGTTCGGTGAACCGAGAATTTTATGGAACGCCAGACGGAGAATGTCATCGCCGTCACCCTCGCCGTATGTCGTTATCCCCAAATCTATGACATCGAGATAAAAACGCATTCTTTCGGGAACAAGCGACAAACCCCGGTACTCGCCCTTTTTGACCGAGGATTTCCACATCCTCCACGATATCTCACTCCGTTTGATATTTTCGAGCTTCTCGGGGGCGTCGGCAGAATTCTGCTTCGCCTTCTCCCACAAATAGTCGCAGTACGCCGTTTCATCATCCGTAAAGCAGAGCATATCATATGTCTGAGCGTAGATGCGGAAATGGAGCTTCGCGGCATTTTCACACGCAAAATTTACAAACTCGACTATTTGCTCGCCGCCGCTGCCGTAGTGATATTCGCAGAATTCCCTCATGGCTGCGTCGAGGTCGCAGTACGGGTCTGTAAAAAGACAGGTGAGCAGATAGCACCTGAGGTCACCGAACTCGCCGTCACAGGCGGAATAATAGTAAGCGCCCTCCTCGTAAACTCCCTTCGCGTTGTTTTCATAGAATATCTGCATATTGCGCTGAATAACGCCGAAATTCGGGAAGAAAGCAAGCGTGTGCGCGTAGTTTGTCGTGTAGTCCCAAATATATATTCTGCCGCAGATTTTTCCCCAGTCGGCAAAATCCTTCATGAACTCTCTGTTCAACTCGCAGTCCGCATTATCGAGCGTGTGCGCAAAACAGCACTCAATACTGCAAAGACGGACAATGACATTGTCGAGCGGCTTCACCTTTGAGGGTGCTTTACGGGAATACTGATAAGCAAATGTGTCGATTGCAACATTGTCGTAGCCTGCCGCCTTTACTTCTGCCGCGATACGGTTGACAAATGTGATTATCGTGCCGGACTGCGAACCGTTTTCGTTGTTGATACGGTTGCAGTTTTCGCATTCGCAGTAAAGCTCGTTGTCCGCCTGCGTAAGCGAGAGGATTTGCAGATCGGCTTTCGGGTCATGACTTCTGCCGAGAATTTCAAACACCTCGCGGCGTACTATCTCAAACACATTTTCGTTTGTAAGGCAGAGCTGAGTATCTTTTCTGACCCCGTCACGCAGCGCAAAATACTCGGGATGTTCCGCAAAATACTTATCCTTTGAACAGAACATTCCGGTAAAAGTATGGCAAAATGCACCGATGTAGTTGACTGTTCCGCCGAAGGACTCCGGAATGCGGTTGTATACGCCGCCGTTGAGTCCGTTTGTGACGGCGTAAATATGATTCTTGCCGCCGAGCCGCCAGTCTGATTCGGTATATTCAAAAAACGGCTTGTAGGTTATGTTTATACTGTCCGGAACAACAAGCGCTTCACCGTTGTTTTTGAAGCTCTCACCGGCGATAAAACAGCGGTAGCTGCCGTAATCCTTCAATATACGAACGACTCCGTTGATAACGCCCTTGTTGCCGCAGCCTATGACGGCAGCGCCGCCGTTATAGCTTTTTATGACATAACCGCCGTCGCCGAACGTGGACACATCGGCGGAGAGTCTGTTCGTTTCGCCTACGGCAATTTCGAAATTACCGGTTTTTACATTATCCGTGACGATATCAAAGCGAACACCGGTGGAATTAAACACCGTTTCACACAAAAACTCCGCAGCGGTTCTTTCAAGCCCGTTTGCGTTTTTCCCGATAACGACCGAGTAAACGGGCTGGGTTTCGGTTTTCACGGCTGCCGTACCGGCGGCTGCATTCAGAGCAGCTCCGGGAGCGCGTTTTTCAGCCGTCAAACCGAGAACGGAAAAAACGGGCAGCATTAAAAGCGCCAATATCAGCGCTGACACCTTTTTCATAAATTATTCCTCCTCATGCAATAGCATATTAAACATTTTAGACCGTTTTTGTCTATAATTCAAGAGCAATTCTTCAACAGCTGTCGGTTTTGTATACTTGCACAAAAATAACAGTGCATTTTTGTAACAATAGAGAAATTCATTGAACAAAACAGACAATTTCTATTGTAAACATTGAAAAAGCTGCTGCCTGTGCAGTACAAAAAAAGCGTGTTTGCGTCTGTCGGCGTTTTTGCCGTTTTGCCGTTACGCATGTGCACGGCTGACCGTACACTTTTACGCCTGCTCGCCCCAAAAAACGGGAGTGTACTCCTATATACGGTCAGTCCGTTTTGCCGTTACGCCCGTGCACGGCTGACCGTACACTTTTGCGCCCGACAAAAAAAGACCGCAGTTTTTACGCCGCGATCTTTTAATGTGTTTATGAGTTTTAATGCGTTTTAGCTTTATGCGTCAATGCACTCCGGAAAACAACGAACGAGTGTTATCAGTCGTCCTCGTAGTCCTCCATCTTGCTCTCCTCGATGACCTTCTGAGCAACCGCCGCCGGAGCTTCCTCGTATCTTGCAAATTCAAGCGAGAAATATCCTCTGCCTGCCGTTACGCTGCGCAGTGTGATTGCGAAGTCACCCATTTCAGCCATGGGAACCTCGGCTTCGAGAAGCTGCATCTTCGGCTTTTCTGCGGGTCCCATACCGAGAACTCTGCCGCGGCGCTTGGTGATATCGCCCATGATATCACCGAGGTTTTCGTCGGGCATATAGGCTTTAAGAGTGCCGATGGGCTCGAGAATCGCGGGGTTTGCAGTGTCTTTAAGCTGCTTGAATGCCAGCGAAGCGGCGGTCTTAAACGCCATTTCGGAGGAGTCGACGGGGTGATACGATCCGTCGTAAAGGACAGCCTTAACGCCGACTACCGGATAGCCTGCAACGATACCTCTCGTAACGCAGTCCCTGAGTCCCTTTTCGACTGCCGGGAAGAAGTTCTTGGGAACGGAGCCGCCGACAACCTCTTCTTCGAACACAAGGTCGTTTTCGCCGTTGGGCTCGAAGCGAATCCAAACATCGCCGAACTGACCGTGTCCGCCGGACTGCTTCTTATGTCTGCCGTGAATCTGAACGGTCTTTTTGATGGTTTCTCTGTAAGCAACGCGCGGAGTGGTAAGAGTGATTTCCACGCCGAACTTTGCTTTGAGCTTGTTGACGATAAGATCGAGGTGCTGTTCGCCCAGACCGGAGAGAATCTGTTCTCTTGTTTCGTCGTTCGTGTAATATCTGATCGAAGGATCTTCGTGAGAGAGCTTTTTAAGACCCTGAGCGACCTTTTCCTCCTCGCCCTTCTTCTTGACATTTATGCACATCGAAAGACAGGGTTCGGGGAATACGGGACCGGTAAGAGAAAGCGGAGCTTTTTCGTTGCAGATAGTGTCGCCCGTCTTGAAGTTTTCGAGCTTTGTGATAACGGCGATATCACCGGCGACGATTGCGGAGGTGTCCTCTGTTTTACCGCCCTTGGGAATGACCATTTTGCCCATTCTCTGTGAAGCGCCCGTTCTTGCGCAGTAGCAGGGTGTATCACTCGTTATTTTACCGGAGGCTACCTTTATGTAGCTCATTTTACCGACATAGGGGTCGGCAACCGTCTTGAAGCAGACTGCCGCGAGAGGACCGTCCTCTTTGCATTCAAGCTCAACCTCGTTGCCGTCGCCATCAACGGCGATCTCTTTTCTGTCGAGGGGCGAGGGAGCGAGCTTTGTAACGCCATTAAGAACGAGGTCAACGGCTTCGACATTGTAGCCGGAGCAAGCGTACACGGGCATAACGGAGCCGTCGGCAACGCCCTTGGAAAGAGCGGCTACTATCTCGTCATGGGTGAACTGCTCGCCGTCGAAGAATTTCATCATAAGGTCGTCATCGGCAGTCGCAACGGACTCGGTGAACGCCTCGTGGATAGCGTTGATTCTGTCGTCCTCGGGCATGGGAACTTCTGTTGCCTTGCCGCCTGCGTATTTGAACGCCTTGCCTTGAAGAAAGTTTACATAGCATTCAACCTTGTCGCCGGACATATAGGGGACAACGATGGGGCATACGGCTGTGCCGTACTCCTCTTTAAGAGCGTCGACAGTCTTGTAGAAATCGGCGTGCTCCGCGTCGCAGCGGGTAACGATGATATATTTTGCCATTCCGCGTGCCTCGGCTGCGTCGTGAGCTTTTTCTGCGCCGACATCAACACCGGAACCGGCTTGAAGAACAATGAGTACCGATTCGGCTGCTCTTATACCTTCCGCCATACCTGCGGCGAAATCGAAAAGACCGGGAGTGTCTATTATGTTTACTTTTTTGCCGTTCCATTCAACGGGACAAACAGCGGAAGCAACGGAATTGTGGCGGCGCTTCTCTTCGGGATCAAAGTCCATCACTGTGTTGCCGTCTGCAACTCTGCCCAAGCGGTCGCTTGCGCCTGCAAGATTTATCATAGCCTCGGCGAGAGTGGTTTTGCCTCTGCCGCCGTGACCTGCCAGACATATATTGCGAATATTTTCTGCACTGTACGCTTTCATTAAAAAGACCTCCGATACAATATATTATTAGACTGCTCTAACATAAATAACAGTTTTTTCAAAAGAGTACGCAGAAAAGTATACCATATCACCAAAAATAATGCAATACCCTATTTGACTTTTTGTACAAAAAATTAGCCGCAACCTCAATACTTTTTGTTTGACACTTCTGCCGCATATATGTTATTATATCCTTATATATGTATGTACCCGGTTCGGGTTTTTACGGGGGTTGATGCCGGTGAATACGGTCGAAAAAATAAAAGACGCTGTCGGAATAGAAGGCAATGTCAAGGAATTCATCACACCTATGGTGAACTACACCTGCGTAAACATAACACTCGGCGGTGCGGGATATCCTATAAATCTTTACCATCAGCAGTATCTGAACTTTGTTGAGGGACTCGGCACGGAGCTGTCGGGAACACTCGGCATGATAAACGGCGTTATCGACGCGGTGTCCGATGTCGCGATGGGAATCATCACGGACAGGACGCGTTCAAAGTACGGCAAGCACCGAATATATGTGATTCTCGGTGCGATTCCGTTCTTTATAGCGTACATAATGAAGTGGTGCTCGTTCGGCATTTCCGCCGGAGGAAACACGGGTGCGATTTTTGCATACTACCTCGTCACGGCAATACTGTACTCCACCGCGTATACAGTTATGAGTGTCCCCCATGTCGCCATGCTGCCGACGATTGAGCCGCACTACTTCAAACGGACGCAGTATAAGCTCGTCGAATATGCGTTCAACTCCGTCGGTCAGGTTTCGTCCTTTTTGTTCATGGGACTTGTTTTGGGCGGAACGAATATGCAGAACCCCTCCCCCGCAGACAGACAGAAATATATGTTCTGCGGAATCATTCTCGCGCTGTGGTTTGTATGGAGTCCCGTTGTCAACTTCTTCAAATGCAAAGAGCCGTCGTCGCTCGGTGAACACTACGAGCCGTTTGACGCGCACTACTTCTTCCGCGAATACGCTCTCGTTTTCAAAAACAGAGCGTTCCGCCAGTATTTCTTTATTGCGCTTTTCAATTCGTTCAGGTCGAGCTTCTACCAGTACGCCGATCAGTATTTCATGATAAGCATTGCCGACAAATACTCGCACTTCAACACGCTTAACGCCGTTGCAGGCGTCGCGGAATTCATGGGTTCACCGGCAAACTATTTTCTGAACAGGTATTTCGGCAAGCGTATTTCCGGCACATTGTTCACGCCCATCATGGTCGCCGGACTTGCAATATACGCCTTTATCGGGCAGAAAACGCCCACTGCGTTTATTTATATCGCGGCTATCCTTTACAATTTCGGTTTTTCGGGTCCCGGCTTTGCGGTGGAAACGATACAGCCCGATATAACGGATGTCGACGAGCTTATAACGGGACGGCGCAGAGAAGGTACTATCTCGACCTTCCGCTCGTTTGTTTCAAAGACCGTCAACAGCTTTATGACGGGTATTCTCGGCTTCACCCTGAAATTCTTCGGCTACAAAGTAAAAATGCCCGCTCCTGCCCAGCAGTCGGCAAAGACGATTTTCGGCATACGCCTTATTTTCACATATCTGCCGCTCCTTTTCGGCGTGCTTACTTGGATACTCGTAAACAGATTTAAGATGACAAAGCACGACCACGAAACGATTCAGCGCGTTATAAAAGAAAAGCACGAAACCGGCACTGCCGAAATAACGCCCGAGGAAAAAGCAAGGCTCGAACAGATTTCGGGCGTAAAATGGAGCGATATGTGGATAGGCTCATACACACCTGTCACTGCGGCTCCGGACACCATATGAAACGGAGGAATTATTGATGCAAATACAGGAATCGGGGGAGATGTACCTCGAAACGATACTTCTCCTTTCCAAAAAAGGCTCGGTACGATCACTGGACATCGCGGAATACATGGAGTATTCAAAGCCGAGCGTGAGCCGCGCCGTGAACATACTGAAAAACGCCGGATACATTTCCGTCGATAAATCGGGTTATATAACGCTCACTGAAACGGGCCATGAGCGCGCCGCAAAAATATACGAGCGGCACACCATGCTCTCCGAATTCTTGCAGCTGCTCGGAGTCAGCGCGGAAACAGCCGCCGAGGACGCCTGCAAAATGGAGCATATTATAAGCGACGAATCCTTTGACGCGATAAAGAGCCATGTTTTGAAGCACAAAAACTGACCGTGCCCACCGTGCAGTATTTTTCCCCGCCGAAAAATACGGCAGCGCTGCGGCGCAATAAAAAAACAGAACCGTATAAACGAAGAAGAACCGTGACAGGCTCCGCAGAGCCGCCGCAGTTCTTCTTTTTTGCAGCCTTTCGGCCGCAGCTTTTAATTATTACGGGATTTTAACCGCCGATTTTCTGCCGTTTCGTGTTTTGCTTTATACCGTCAAAAAAAATCACGGCTTTTACGGACGGAAAGCACAAAAGTTATTTAGTCTTACCGAGATAAGCTTCCTTGACCTGTTCGTTTGCAAGAAGCGTTTCTCCGTCGCCGTCCATTATAATGGAGCCGGTTTCCATAACATAACCCCAATCGCAGGCTTTAAGCGCCATGTTGGCGTTCTGCTCGTTGAGAAGCACGGTTATACCCGCGTCGTTTATCGTTTCGATTATTGAAAAGATATCGCGCACGACCAGCGGAGCAAGACCGAGCGACGGCTCGTCCATCATTATAAGACGGGGCTTGCTCATAAGAGCGCGTCCGACCGCAAGCATCTGCTGTTCGCCGCCCGAAAGCGTACCGGCAAGCTGCCACGAGCGTTCTTCAAGACGGGGGAACAGCTTGTAGACATAAGCTATGCTGTCGTCGAGTTTGTCTTTTCTCAGATATGCGCCGATTTTCAGATTTTCAAGCACGGTGAGGTTCGCGAAAACGCGTCTGCCCTCGGGAACGAGCGTTACGCCCTTGGCAACAATCTTATCCGCCGAAAGACCGATAAGCTCCTCGCCGTCAAACTTAATGCTGCCCGACTGCGGCTTTACAAGTCCCGAGATCGAACGGAGAATCGTGGACTTTCCCGCGCCGTTCGAACCTACGAGGGTAATTATCTTTCCCTGTTCGACATTGAAAGAAACTCCCTTGACGGCGTTTATTCCGCCGTAGGACACATGAAGATCCTTTATTTCGAGAATATTACTCATCTTCGTCGCCTCCTCCGAGATACGCGTCTATAACATCGGGGTTTGCCTGAACCTCGGCAGGCGTACCCTCGGCAATGAGCTTGCCGAAATTGATAACATATACCCTGTCGGAAATATCCATAACGAGGTTCATATGATGCTCTATCATGAGAATGGTAACATTGAATGTATCGCGAACATATTTGATGAACTCCGTAAGTTCGTCCGTTTCCTGCGGATTCATTCCGGCGGCAGGCTCATCGAGCAGCAGAAGCTTGGGAGATGTTGCAAGCGCACGCGCTATTTCGAGCTTGCGCTGCTTGCCGTACGGGAGCGAAGTTGCGTTCTCGTTCTTTTCATCTTCAAGTCCGACAAGCTTCAAGAGTGCCTCGCACTCCTCGCGCATCTTCTTCTCCTCTTTTGCGTTGAGCATGAAAGTGGCGGTAAAGATGTTGGAGGTTCTGCGCAGATGCTTTGCCACAAGGACATTTTCGAACACTGTCATTGTCTTAAAAAGACGAATGTTCTGAAAGGTTCTGGCAATGCCGAGCTTTGTGATTTCATCGGGTGTTTTGACTATCGTCTTTGTGTAAAGTCCCTGATTTTCACTCTTGTAGAGCTTTTTCATTTTTCCCTTGGGGAAATTTTCAAGCATTGTTTTGCCGCAGTATTCGATTCTTCCGTTCGTAGGCTCGTAAACGCCTGTTATCGCGTTGAATACGGTGGTTTTTCCGGCACCGTTTGGACCTATAATGGAAACTATCTCGTCATCGTTGACCTCAAACGAAAGATTATCAACCGCGACAACGCCGCCGAACTGCATTGTGACATTTTCAACACGGAGAATATTTTCAGACATTTGCATTATCCTCCTTTACGGCTTTTTGAGCTTTTTTGTTTTGGAAATACGAGATTATTCTGTAAACACTGAACTCCTTGTCGCCCATGATACCGCGTCTGAAAAACAGAACGACAACCATGATAATGACCGAGAACACGACCATGCGGAAGCCGGAGCGCATAAGCGGCAGCTTAAAGGTACCGATAAAATGCTCATTGTCAAGCGTTCTGAGCCACCACTCGCAGCTTGCAACATAGAGAAACGAGCCTATGACAGAGCCGGAGAGAGAGCCGATACCGCCGATAACGACTATAAGAAGGATTTCATAAGTAAGCGAGGTCTTGAAGGTCTGCGCCTGAATAGTACCCTGATACATCGCGAGCAGCGCACCGCCGACTCCCGCAAAGAACGAGCTTATGACGAACGCAAGGCGCTTATGATGGGCAAGGTTTATTCCCATTGCCTCCGCCGCTATTTCGTCATCGCGGATAGCCTTGAACGCTCTGCCGTAGGTGGAGCGTAAGAGCAGCGCTATTATTGCGATACAGAAGCCGACAACGGCAAAGTAGAAAACGATACTCTCCTGAGTGGGGAATTTGCGAAGAAGGTTAGAGCCGTTTGTGAGGGGTCCGAACTTATCGTACTGGATAACGGTACGGATGATCTCCGCGAAACCGAGAGTAGCGATTGCAAGGTAGTCGCTTTTGAGTTTAAGCACCGGCAGACCGATAAGGAATGCGAAAATCGCCGCCATAACACCTGCAAACACCAGCGCTATCATGAACGGGATAGCGAATTGTACTATACCGCCGTCGTAGTAGAGGTAGATATTTGCGCGGCTTTCGACAGGAATAGTGAGAATAGCGTATGTATACGCGCCGATAAGCATAAAGCCTGCCTGCCCGAGCGAGAAAAGACCGGTGAAGCCGTTAAGGAGGTTCATCGAAACGGCGATAAGCGAATAAATAACGCCTTTTTTAAGAACCGGGATAAGCATACTGTCGTCGGGAGTGACCTTCTGCACAACCGGAAGAGCGGCAAAAAGGACAACTACAAGCGCCGCGCTGACTACAAGAGATATCTTTTTTGTCCTGGCGATATCTGCGGCAGAGCGTTTATCAAGGAGGGGGGACTGTACTTTTTTCGTCTTCTTCATACTTACACCTTCTCCTTTATTTTTTCACCGAGTAGACCGGTAGGCTTAACAACAAGAATTATTATAAGAAGCGCAAAGGTAAACGCGTCGGAAAATGTCGAATACTCGCCGTTCGAAATACCTTTGATGATGTTTTCGACAAGACCTATTATAAATGCGCCGATAACCGCGCCGGGTACCGAGCCGATACCGCCGAAAACCGCGGCAACGAACGCTTTGAGTCCGGGCATAGCGCCGACCGTGGGGGTAACGGTGGTATAAGCGGAGAAGAAAAGGATCGAGCCGACCGCCGCAAGGAAGGAGCCGATTATAAAGGTCATGCTTATAACGCTGTTTATTTTAACGCCCATCAGGCGCGAAGTTTCAAAATCAAACGATACGGCGCGCATTGCCATACCTATCTTCGTCTTCTTAATAAGGAGCTGCAACACAAGGATAAGAATAACGGTGAGAATGGGTGTGATAATGGTGACCATCTTCACCTGAACCGAGCCGAGTGAAACCGAGTTTGACAAAAACGGAAGAACGGGATACTGCTTTGCAAGTCCGCTTGTGATATAGAACGCAAGGTTCTGTAAGAGATACGACACACCTATTGCCGATATCATGACCGACATTCTCGGAGCGTCGCGGAGCGGCTTATAGGCAAGGCGTTCAACAAGGAAGCCGAGCAGCACCGTGAGGATAAGAACGAGCGGAATCGAAATGAAGATATTCAGCGAAGCACTGAAATATACCATCATGAGTCCGGCGCACATAAAGATATCGCCGTGCGCAAAGTTTATAAGCCGGAGGATACCGTACACCATGGTATATCCGATCGCGATAAGCGCATACTGACCTCCGTTTGCAATACCGGCGACTATATACGGCAGCCACTGATTAACTATTTTTTTTATGCCGGCGCTTTCCTCTGCCGGGACAGTTTCACCGGTCACGCTCTCGTTGACAGCCGCAGCAGCCGTTTCACCGTCCTGCTGCGCCGTCAAAGCAGGCGCTGCCTGACAAAAAACGGTACACAATACAAGCAGCAGAGCTGCCGCCGCCGTTATCAGAGCGTATTTTTTTCTGTGGTTCATTGGTTTGCTGACCTCCCCGTAAAATACAACAAAGAGCCAACCGAAGCTTAAATTCTCCGATCGGCTCCGAGAGTAATTCAGTTAATCAGATTATTTTGCAATAGTCTGCTTCTTTTCAAACTTAAAGGCACCGTTTACGGTATCAACGCTCTTTATGAACGCGGTATCTCTTTCGGCATCGCCTATCTCGTCAAAGAAGATATCACCGGTTACGCCCTTAACGGCTTTGTCGGCGGAGTTGATTGAAGCAAGGGCATCGCGGATAGCTTTGCCGTCAACCTTTTCTGCCTTTTCAAGAGCAGCAATAGCGGTGAGGTATGCATCATAACCGAGAGCCGAAACAGCTGCAACTATGTCGTTGCCGCCGTTGTTGGTAAGACGAGCGGAATCGGCATTGAGCCATGCCTTGTAGCCGTTAACGAAATCGGCAGCGGTAGCGTCATTTTCGTCAAAGAAGGTGGAGCAGGCTACATAGAGGGACGAGCCTTTCGCAGCGTCGATAATAGCCGAGTTCTCCCATGTGTCGCCGGCAAGGATCTTTCCGGTGTAGCCGAGTTCCTTTGCCTGAGGAATGATAAGAGCAGCGGTTTCGATCGAGGTGGGAGCAAATATAGCATCGCAGTTTTCAGCCTTTGCCGTGTTTATAAAGCTGGTGAAATCGGTGTTGCCCTTCGGGAACTGGTTCTCGGTGTATTCAAGACCGATATTCTTTGCGCCGGCAACGAAGAACTTGCCGAGTCCGGTGGAGTAGTCGTCGCCGAGTTCGGTGAGAACAAGAGTCTTCTTAACGCCGGACTCTTTTGCGAAGTTAGCCATAACGGTGCCCTGGAAGGGATCGAGATAGCAAACACGGAAATAGAACTCGTTGTCGCTTGTAACGCCGGGGTTTGTGCAGGAGCATCCGATCGCGGGAATGCTTGCCTTTTTGAAGATCTCGCCGCCTGCCATTGCAGCGCCCGAGCCGTAGGAACCGAGAACAACGCTTACGCCCTCGGAAACAAGCTTCTGAGCAGCGGAGGGAGCGGTGGTCGATTCTGTCTGATTGTCGACTTCGACAAGCTCAATCTTATACTCTTTACCTGCAACGGTAACGGTATTTTTAAGAGAATGAGCATAGCGGATACCGAGAACCTCCTGCTTGCCGCCGGCTGCGTTTGCACCGGTAGCGGGTTCGAAGATACCTATTTTAATGGTGTCGCCCGTGACAGCTGTACCGTTTGAGGGAGAAGCGCTATCGGTGGGATCGTTTTTGCTGCCGCCGCAGGATGCGAGAACCGCAACGCAGGACAGAACAAGAAGTGATGCGAGAAGAATTGAAAGGATTTTTTTCATGGTCTTTTTCCTCCTGTTTTTTTTCATAAATCACAGTGTTCGGTACGCCCACAGGGCGCTTTGAATAAAAAAATAAATCGCACACTCAAAATATGATGTGTGTATTATAAAAGTTTTCTATATGCTTGTCAAGTTTTTTCGACAAAAAAACGTTAAAATGCACCGTGAAATCGGCACTTTTTTAAAATTTTTCGCTATGCATAACTTTTATTTATACCTGTGTGTTTTTTCAGGTTATATTAAGTATTCTGCCCGGCAAAAAAGTCTTTCGTTTTCGTTTCGTTTATGTTAAAATCAGACAAAGGCGGTTTTCTGCCGCAAACACAAAAAAACGCGTTCAGCCGTTCACAACAAAACATTCTCACTCAACGGAGGAAACAACATGAAAAAAGCCGTTTCGATAATTATCCTTGCAGCCGTTCTCATCGCTTCGCTGGCGTTCACATCCTTTGCATCACCTGCCGAAAAAGACGGGACAAAGCTCATAGCTCACCGCGGTTACTCGGGTGAAGCTCCCGAAAACACTCTTGCCGCCTTCCGCCTTGCCGCTCAAAACGGCTTCGACGCCTGCGAATTCGACATATGGCCCACAAAAGACCGCATATGGGTGGTAATGCACGACGACACCGCAGACAGAATGACCGACGGTACGGGCGCAATAAGCGAAATGACCCTCGAACAAATTCGCGGACTTCGCATTATCTCCGGTAACGGAATAGACAAATACCCGGACGAAAAAATCCCCACGCTGAACGAAGCCCTCGCAGTGTGCGAGAGCGCCGGTATAACGCCCGTTATCGAAATAAAAAACGGCGACGCACAGAACCTCGCGTCCCTTGCGTCACAGCTTGAAGAAAGCGGAATTCTCGGCAGCTGCACCGTTATCTCTTTCAACCGCGGCTGTCTGACGGGAATGCGCGCACTGTGTCCCGATCTTGACCTCAGACTTCTGATAGGCAAAGTAACGAACGAGAGCATAGCTTTCTGCAAGGAAAATAACATATGTGGCATTTCCTGCAACTACAAATCGAACCTCCCCCACCGGCTCAAAAAGCTGAGAGAATCGGGGCTTATCATGACGGCATGGACGGTGAACGATACCGTTAACGCCGAAAACCTTATAAATCAGGGCTTTGAGTACATAACCACGGATTCGCTGACTCCCGGCACGGTAAGTGAAAAAGGCACGCACTCGTTTGCGGACGATATCGACACGCTTCTTCTGAGGCTGGCGGACTTTTTCTTCGGCATTTTCAAAAACATGGCAAACGGCTGCGGCGGCTGATTTCCGGATAAAAACACACAGCTCGCTCCCTTGCAACGCTAATCAAACATCAAAAATCCATCATCGCCGACGGAACTTTCCCCGTCCGGCGATGTTTTTTGTGTAGTTTGCGAACTCCCGCCCCGCTCCACATAAATTTTTTTTATGTTTTTCGAAAGATTATAAAATTTATTCAAAAAAGCACTTTACTGTTCGATTATCCATATGTTATAATAACCCCAATTTTGCAATTTGCCCGAGAGGTCAAATTCCCCGTGCTTGCG
>JAEDGF010000017.1 GCA_016297645.1 Clostridiaceae bacterium | reverse complement strand
GCCACGGGCGGAACGCTTGCCGCCGCATTTATGTGGGAAGCCGCCACGGGCGGAACGCTTGCCGCCTTATTTATGGGAGCAGCCGCCGCAAACGGTACGCTTTCCGGTGTGTTTACGGGGGAAGAAGCCGCGTGTGATACGCCTGTCGGTACATTAACGGGGCGTTCTTCCGCAAGAGGCGCACTCGCCGCAGGTTTCTTCTCTGCCGGTGTAAAAACACGGACAGCGCTTTCCTCCGTCTTGGCACTGTCCTCCTTTTTTACGGGAGTGCCGCACATGATGCAGAAGTTAGAGCCGGGGCGCATATGGTATCCGCAGACGGCGCAAATGAGTTTTTCCTCTCCGCTGCCGGAAACAACGGACTGTGCGCGGCGCGGGATAGCTTTACCGCAGTTCGGGCAGCAATTTTCGTCTGCGTCAAACTGAGTTCCGCAAAACGGACACTCAACGAGTCCCTTGATTTCGAGAATACTGCTGCGGCAATCATCAATTGCCTTTTTGAGATTATCTATTTCGTCGACCTTATCGTAGAATTCGCAGTTCTTGTCGTTTACATGAGCGTTAAAATACGCTTCGCCCAGCTCCGCTGTCAGCACGTCAGCCTGTGCCTGCTTTTCCTTTATTACGGAGTTGAGGTGTGTTACCTCTGCAAGGTCCTTCGCTTTTTCGCTTGCCGCTTTGCCTGCGTCCGTGATTTTACGCCCGAGTTCATCAAAAAATGACATATGTTATTCCTCCTTTTCTGAGGTTATACATATTTTAATATTATCTGCGGTGTATGTCAATAATTCATATAAAAAACAGAACAAATGTTTGCAAAAGTCTTGATTATGGCTTTTTTGTATGGTACAATAAAAAGACGACTTCAACAAAAAGGGGTGTTTATTTTGGCAAAGCTCGACAGATTATTAGACGACGCCGAGCGTCTTTCCCACGACGGAAAGAGCGTTTTGTCGCGCGGCGAGTATACCGATAAGCCGATTTTATTTACGGCGTCCCAAATGAAGTCGTTCACCCCCGACAGGATAATGAAAATGCGTCGGGCTTTCAGTACGCGCAGCGTTTACCTTGCCGATCCCCATATTTTTGTCGGGCAGGCGAAAATGATGGAGGATTTTGACGACGACTGCGTACAAAAGACAGAATATTCGTCTGCTTTCCCGTCATATGCGGCTATGAACACTTTGCAGCTGCGCACATATTTTACCTGGCGCACGAAGCTTCGCGGCGGGCAGCTCGAAAAGACCTCGCTTTCGTATGCCTATGTCTATATTTTCGAATTGCTGAATCTCGTCGGTGCATCAACTCCGGACGAGGCGTTTACAAAGCTGCGCGATTTCTTTTCGGCGTACGGCGAGCTTGATCCGAGCGTCCTTGTTTACCGTGCGCGGTGGCTTACGGATTTTGCCGTTACTTACAGACTCACAAAACGGTATGCCGAGCTGCCGTATGAGAACTCGCTGCAACGCAGCGGAGCGGTGCTTTCGCAGCCGGACAAGTATGCGGATGATGAAATACTACGAGCTGTGGAAGATTTTTCATCGTATTCTCTTATGCATTCAAGCTCTTATAAGAAGAATCCTGCACTTGTCGCAAGGGTAGCGGGGGAGCTTGTGAAAGAGGTCGACCGGCTGTTTGCTTCCTCAGGCGGCTTTGCCGGTCACTACTGCCGCAGAAAAAAGAAAAGCTACTTCACCTTTGCCGGTGCCGTCGTTGAGAGCCGTCCCGTAACGGGCTGTGTAAACGTTGATTTGCCTGACGGCAGATCGTTTTATTGCCTGAACGGACACTGGCTCGCGACTTCCTTTGAAAAAAACGCGGCAGCTTCGCGCGATCTCGGGGCGCTTATTCGCTGCGCTGATATCATTATACGCGAAAAGCTTAAATTAAAGAGTGCAATTAAGCCCGTTCCGCTCAATATCAGCCTGAAAAATTCGCTCTCTGCGTGTGTCGACCGCGTTTTCGAACAGGCAAAGCGGCAGAGCATAAAAAAGAAAATAGACAGCGTGAAAATTGATTTCTCGAATGTTGACGCTATCCGTTCAGCTTCCGACATCACGGGCGAAAAGCTCATGACCGAGGAGGACAAGACCGGTTCGCCCGGTGCGGAAAACGCTTTGAACAGTCCCGCCCTCGGTGCAGATAAAGAGTCCGGCGGCGAAAAAATCGAAAATGCGGACTGCGGAAAAAGCGAAAGCCCGGTCGGGACAACGGTCGGTGCGTCTGTTGTGACGAAGCACGGCAGTGCCGGCACAAAAACAGTCGAGGAAAACGATGAGCCGCTGTGGAAGCGTATCCTGCGCCTTCTTCTTGACGGCGGCAACGCAGAGAAAGAAGCTGCTGCCGCCGGGATACCCATTTCGATGGTCTGTGATGAGATAAACGAGATGTTTTATGATGAATTTTGCGATATTGTTATAGATTTTGACGGCGATAAACCGTTTATTATTTCCGATTATGCGGAGGAACTGAGAGGTAAACTGACATGATCAACATTCCCGTAAGAGTTGCTGCAACCGTCATCGACGCGCTTAACGGCGGAGTCGTGCCGAGAATAGGTCTGCCTTATATTACCGTCGGGCGCGACAGTGAGATAAACGCGCTTCTTTATGACGCCGATACGATGGCGGAGGGCGGTTCGGCATTCCGTTTTGTCGTGGGCAAATACGGAAGCGGAAAGAGCTTTTTGCTGCAATGCTACCGTAATTTTTTGATGGATCGTGATTTTGTGGTTGCGGATGCCGACCTGTCCCCCGAGAGAAGGCTCACCGGTACGCGCGGACAGGGGCTTGCGACATATCGCGAGCTTATGAAGTCGCTTGCCGTAAAAACGCGTAAAAACGGAAATGCGCTCGTGCTTGTTCTCGATAAGTGGGTGATTGCCGTACGCGACGAGGTCGAAAAGTCGTACGACGGTGAAATCGGCAGCAGCGAATTTAATAATGCCGTGGAAAAATGCGTGCGCGATAAGGCGCTCTCCCTCTGCGAAATGACGCACGGGTATGATTTTGCGCAGATTTTGGTTCTATATTATCGGGCGTTCGTAAACGGTGACGGCGAGCTGAAAGAGAGAATTCTCAAATGGTTCAAGGGCGAATACAACCTTAAAAGCGAGGTAAAGCGCGACCTCGGTGTCAACATTATAATTACGGACGACGATTGGTATGATTACATCAAGCTCTTTGCCCTGTTCTTTGTCGGAGCCGGCTACAAGGGATTCGTTATTCTGATTGACGAGCTTGTCAACATTTATAAGATTCCGCAGACGGTCACTCGTCAGGCAAACTACGAAAAAATACTCACTATGTACAATGATGTTTTACAGGGTAAGGCAAAATATCTCGGAATAATCATGAGCGGAACATTGCAGTGTGTTGAGGACAACAGGCGCGGTGTGTACAGCTACGAAGCGCTTCGTTCGCGGTTGTCCGACGGCCGTTTTGCCGAAAAGGGCAGACGGGATATGCTCGCCCCGGTTATAAAGCTCGAACCGCTCACACCCGAGCAAATGCTCGTGCTGAGCGAAAAGCTGTCCGAGATACACGCGGTGCGGTTTAATTACACACCCATTGTGACGCGTCGGGACCTTGAACTGTTTATCAGAACGGAGTTCGGCAGAGTGGGTGCAAGCAGCAGCATAACGCCGCGTGAAATAATACGCGACCTTATAAATCTGCTCAATATAGTTATGCAGAACCCGGAGATAAATGTCGCCGAAATACTGTCCGACGGCGATTTCTCGTTTGCTTCTGCCGACGGAAGAGATGATGCCGACGATGATTTCGCGGAGTTCACGGTGTAATAATATGGATGTTTTTGAACGCTATGCCCCCTTTATACAGGACTTTATTTACAGAAACCGTTGGGAAAATCTCCGTGCCGTTCAGGTCGCGGCAGGCGAAGCCGTTTTTAATACGGACGACAATGTGCTGCTGTGCGCTTCGACCGCGTCGGGAAAAACGGAAGCGGCGTTTTTCCCGATTCTTACCGAGCTTTACGAGAATCCGCCCGCGTCTGTCGGCGCGCTTTATATCGCTCCCTTGAAGGCACTTATAAACGATCAGTTTTCGCGGCTCGAAGAGCTTTGCGAGGACGCGTATATTCCCGTCTGGCATTGGCACGGAGATGTTTCGCAGGCGCATAAAAATAAGCTGCTGAAAAATCCGTCCGGCATTTTGCAGATAACGCCCGAGTCGCTCGAAGCGCTTCTTATGCACAAGCATATGTATATCCCGAAGCTGTTCTGCGACCTGAGATATATAGTAATAGACGAGATACACTCGCTCATGCGTGCGCAAAGGGGCGGTCAGACCATGTGCCTGATAGAAAGGCTTTCGCGGCTGAGCGGTTCTTCGCCGCGCAGAATAGGTCTTTCGGCAACGATAGGCGACCCCGAAAAAGCCGGGGAGTTCCTTGCCATGGGGTCGGGACGCAACACTTTCATTCCGCGTATTTCCGCACCTCCCGTGAAGTGGCGTATTTCAATGGAGCATTTTTATACAGCCCCCGAAAACAATCCGCCGGAAAAGACCTCCGCCGATGAAACCGCCGAACAGGGGAATCTCTTTTCCGTGAGTGACGGTGCTGCTGCGCTGTCTGAAACCAATAATGAGAACGGCGCACAGCCGCAAGCGCCCGAAACCGGCAGCGACCGCCGATATCTCGATAAAGCGACCGACTGCGCCCCCGAGGGTGCGGACCCCGGTTTTAAGTATATCTTTGACCACACCAAGGGCAAAAAATGCCTTGTTTTTGTGAACTCGCGCGAGGAGTGCGAGGCTGTCACTACAACGCTCAGGCGGTACTGCGAGAAGAACAACGAGCCCGACCGCTTTCTTATTCATCACGGAAATCTGTCCGCCTCTTACCGCGAAACGGCGGAGGACGCTATGAAAAGCGAGGACAGAAACGACACGACCGTAACCACGGCAACGCTTGAACTCGGTATAGATATCGGCAGACTTGAACGCGCCTTTCAGCTTGACGCACCCTTTACTGTTTCTTCCTTTTTGCAGCGCATGGGAAGAACGGGCAGACGCGGCGCTCCGCCGGAGATGTGGTTCGTAATGCGCGAGGACGAGCCGGAAATGCGTGCCATGCTCCCCGATACCGTCCCGTGGAAGCTGCTTCAAGGAATAGCGCTCGTTCAGCTTTATCGCGAGGAGCATTGGGTCGAGCCGCCTGCCGACGCAGGCTATCCGTACAGCCTTTTGTATCATCAGACAATGGCGACGCTTGCGTCCTCCGGTGAGCTTACGCCGAGGGAGCTTGCGCAAAGGATTCTGACGCTCGGCTATTTCAGGAATATTTCGACGGACGATTACCGTACGCTTCTTCGACATTTGCTGGATATCGGTCACATTGAGCGAACCGAAAACGGCGGGCTTATAATAGGAATAAAGGGCGAACGAATTATTAACAGCTTTAAGTTTTATGCGGTTTTTCAGGAGAACGAGGAGTTCACCGTGCGAAACGACTCGCAGGAACTCGGAACCGTTGTCTTGCCGCCTCCGGCAGGAGAGAAACTCGCCATTGCCGGTCATGTCTGGACAGTGCTTGATGTCGACCGCAAACGCCACCTTGTTTATGTCGAACCCGTGCGCGGTCAGGTTCCGGCTTATTTCGGTCAGTGTCCCGGTGCGGTCGATACACGCGTTCTCGAACGGATGAGAACGGCACTGAACGAAACTCAGGTCTATCCGTATTTGATGCGAAACGCCGTTATCCGACTGGAAAAAGCGCGTTATACGGCGAAAAAAGCGTCCGTTTGCAGCCAGCCGCTTATAAATCTCGGCGGCGATATGTGGTGTCTTTTCCCGTGGCTCGGGTCGTATGCTTTTCTTGCAGTCGAGCGTTTTTTGAAGCTCATATGCGGCGACGAACTCGGAATCACCGGGCTGTCGCCGTCAAGACCGTACTATATTCAGTTCAAGATGAAAGCCACGCGCGAACAGTTCTTCTCCGTGGTGACTGCCAAAGCGGAAAAATTCAGCGACCCGTCACTTCTTGTTTACAAAAATGAAGTACCGCTCTTTGAAAAATATGACGAATTCGTTCCGGAGGAGCTTGTTCGCAAGGGCTTTGCTTTCGGCGTACTCGATACCGACGAAATGAAAAAAAGGATTCTCGGATGGAAAAAATATATATGACGGATATCCGCGAGGAGCTTAAAAATCGTAATAATCCCATCGTTCTGTACGGTACGGGAAACGGTGCCGACAGGCTTATAGACGACCTCAACGCGCATAAAATCGCGATAAGCGGCATTTTTGCTTCCGGAGGTTTTGTCCGAAAACGCACTTTTCGCGGCTTTGAAGTGCTTAGCTTCGAGGAGCTTTACGAAAGGTTCCCTGATATGACCGTTTTGATGTGCTTCGGCTCGGACAGACGCGAGGTGCGCGAGAATATCGACAGAATTTCTTCGCGTGTTGAGCTGCTTTTCCCGGAGTATCCCGTTTACGGTAACAGCATTTTCAACGGTGAGTTTTTCGAAAAGCACCGCGGGGAGCTTGAATTTGTCCGTTCCCGGCTTGCCGACAGACTTTCGCGCGATACCTTTGACGATGTGATAAATTTCAGGCTCTCGGGAAAGCTCAACTACCTTTTTTCGTGCGAGAGCGACGATGTCCCCGAGCCGGAAAACACGAACGGCGCGGTTTTTCTTGATCTCGGTGCGTATAACGGCGATACTGCACTTTCGTTTGCGGAGAAGTACCCCGGCTACGGAGAGATAATTGCAGTCGAGCCGGACAAACGGAGCTTTAAGAAGCTCGTTTCGAATACCGCAGAGCTTAAAAATACAAGGTGCATAAACGCCGCAGCCGGAGATGTGGACGGTACTGTTTTTGCGGACGACAAAAAGGGCAGAGGAACGCACGCCGGTTCGGGCAGTACGGAAATCTGTTCCTTTACGGTCGATCGGCTTTTTGAAGGCGAGAACCGTCCGATAATAATAAAAGTCGATATCGAGGGGAGCGAGCTTGAATTCATCCACGGCGCGGAAAGCGTTATTCGCAATAAAAAACCTGCGTTGAAGATTGCGTGCTACCACCGCAGCGAGGATCTGTTTACGCTGCCGAGGGCGGTGCTTGATATTCGTGACGATTACAAGCTCTTTATGCGCCACAAAAACGGCGTCCCGTCTTGGAATACCGATTTCTACTTTATCTGATGAGTGACAGATTTTTGTCGTTTCTTACTTGCATTATTGCATACTTCAATGTCGTAGTGCAACGTATGGCGGCAAATTTTTCTTGAGATTTGACATTTTCGTTTCTTCGGTGTATAATGAATGTGTGTTTTTTGAAGAACACCGGGCGGGCCATTTTTTGATCGTATCGCCAGTTTTCAAGTAAGAAAGAATGAAAAAAATGAAGCTGAAAAAATCGATAAAAATAATTGCCGCAGTTCTTTTTATCGCGGCAACCTTTTTCGTGTCCTTCGGGATAACATTGAGCGCCGAGCGCAATAAAATTTCTGCGGTAAAGGACGATTCTCCCGTCCCCGTTGTAAACGGCGCAGCCGAAACCACGCCCTCGGAAGCCCCCTTGCATGAAACTCAGGCGGAGGTATCACAGAGTGCAGCCGAACAGACCGGCTCTTTCGATAAGCTCCCCGAGCCTATTATCGTAAATATTCCGTCCGACGAAACTTGGAGCCTCGTGCTTCTCAATAGCTATTACAAAATGAACGATACATACGAGCCTCATGTCGATGAATGCCTTGAAGGTACTCAGGTGTATCTTGACAAAAAGGTGGTTGATGCCTTTTCGCAGATGTATAACGCCGCGCTTCAAAGCGGTGTGACACTCACGCCCGTTTCGGGTTATGTAAGCCCCGACAGGCAGAAGCGTTCCTTCGACAAACAGGTTCAGGCGTTCGTTGACGACGGCTACACGGAAGAGAAGGCAGAGGCGCTCGCTTCTTTCAGCGTATTGCCGGTCGGTTGCAGCGAACACAACTACGGACTTGCCATTGACATCGGACACCGCTCCGCCGATTTTTCCGACACCCCTGCGTATGCGTGGCTCAAACAGCACGCCGCCGAATACGGCTTCATTGAGCGCTACACATCGGGTAAGGAGAGCGTGACGCATTTCAACGCTTCCCCGTGGCACTGGCGTTATGTAGGCGTCGACTACGCAAAAGAGATCGTCGAAAAGGGCGTTTGCCTTGAAGAATATGTCGGCAAAGTCAACTGAAAAAAAGACAGCTATGATAACAGATTTTTGATACAGGCAAGGTCAACCGAAAAAGCCGACGGGCGAGAAAATAAATTTTCAGTCTGCTGCTTCGACGGTGATTCGGTCAAATTCGACTGAACGACAGACAGCCGAACGGAAAAACCGTTTTCCGAAAACCGATAAATGAACACAAAAAAGCACATCACCGGAAAATTGAATCCGGAAAATGTGCTTTTTCTTTTTCTGTAAATCGGAAAGCCGTTATTTCAGCTCGTCGTTGTAGTGGGCGCGGTCGCCGCCGATAAATTTCGGGCGGGTGCGGGCGGCAGCTACAAGTGCTTCGCCTATGCGGTTGTTCTTCAAACGAACCGGAACGGCTACCTCTTTCAGGTGCATACCTATCATGGTAAGACCTATGTCGAGTCCGGCATCGGCTTTTATGTGTTCAAGCGCGACCGGATCTGCGAGAGAATGGTAACACGCCGTCGCGAATGAACCTCCGGCTTTCGGGAAAGGAACGACATTCACGGGTTCGTTGTTCCCGGCGGCAGCACGCTCGGTTATTATCGCACGGTTTAAGTGCTCGCAGCACTGCGCCGCGATAAATACGCCGTGTTTATCGCACGCCTTTTTTATGCTGTCAAACACAGCGGCAGCCGTGTCGGGGCTTGAAAAAGACCCTATTTTTTTTCCGAGTATCTCGCTTGTGGAGCAGCCTACAACAAGTATCTGCCCTTCACGCAGCTTCGCTTCTGCTATTATTTCGTCGGCGGCAAGGTATGCCTGTTCCGACAGGGTTTTGCTGTCCGTAAAAATCACTTCCTTAGGGTTGGTCGGCATTTACGCCGTCATAATTCCGTCTGAATTGTAGCAAGGTACTTTATAATGTGCATTCTTCGGATTATCCCGATAAAAACATTGCGGTCATCCACCACAGGCACAAAATTCTGACTGTAAGCGCGTGTAAGTATCTCGTCTATTGACGCGCTTGCATTCACCGGGTGGTAGTCCTTGTGCAGTATGCTTTTAAGCTCCATGTGTTCGAGCTTTTTTATGTCGGGATTATCGTTGTTGTACAATGCCCACAGAAAATCGCCTTCGGTGACAACGCCGACATATTTTCCTTCGCTGTCGATAACCGGTATCGCGGCATAGCCGTGGTACTTCATTTTTTCAAGTCCCTGACGAACGGAGGATTCGATATTGATGTATTCAACATCCTCCTTCGGCGTTAAAAATCTGAGTATGTTCATTTAAGGCTCCTCTTAATTGCGCCCTTTTATGGGGCAGCTCTGCCGGGCGGCGCCGGTTTTTTTATGAACGCAGTTATAAGTACGCGTTTCACAAGGAGCGATATTACCCCTTGCGCCTTAACGGACTCTTAAATTCCGAAGTAAGCCTTTGCGTTATTGAAAGAAATATCCTTTACGATTTTTGCAAGCGTTTCTTCATCGTCGGGATACTCGCCGTTTTCAACGAAGTTGCCGAGCATTTCGCAGAGAATGCGTCTGAAATACTCGTGGCGAGGATAGGAGAGGAACGAACGGGAATCCGTTACCATGCCGAC
Source organism: Clostridiaceae bacterium (assembly GCA_016297645.1). Taxonomy (GTDB): domain Bacteria; phylum Bacillota; class Clostridia; order Oscillospirales; family Acutalibacteraceae; genus RUG806. The sequence goes on along the minus strand of JAEDGF010000017.1, from coordinate 24,250 downwards.
AAATGCGGAGAGAACTCCCAAATTGCCGAGCGCTGCAAGCTGTGCGCGCATACCGTCAATGTTGTCGTTGAACCACCATGCCGAACCAAACTGAATTTTACTTCTCGCTTCATCCGACTGGAAGTTGCCGAGCATGGAGCCTAAAACATAGTTGTCCTTGGGATTGAGCGTAAAGAGGATCGTTTTTGGGAGCAGTCCCTCCTCGTCAAGACTGTCGAGAAGGCGAGAGAGCTTATAGGCGCAGCAGTCGTCGGCGATTGAGTCGTAACCGGCGTCCGGACCGAGGGCGGCAAACATTCTCGCATTGTTGTTTCTCATTGCACCGATGTGTACTTCCATAGCCCAGCCGCGGCGCGCGTACTCCTTTGCGAAGAAACGGAAAAGCTCGGTTTTGTAGCCCTCTGCCTCATCGGGAGTGAGTGCCTTGCCCTCGCGTGCCTTTTCGAAGGTTCTTTCAAGCTCCTTGTCGTCAGCTCTTCTGAACGGGACGGGTGCGAGTGCGTGGTCGGTAGCACGGCAGCCGAGGGAAGCGAACAGCTCGATACGGGTGAGAAGCGCGGTCTTTAATTCTTCGAAGGTCTTTATTTCTTTGCCGTACTGCTCTTCGAGTGCGTGAAGCCACGGGACAAATGTGGGAGCCTCCGGTGCAAGTGCCTTATCGGGGCGGAATGCCGGGAGAACCTTTGTCTTGAAGCTGCCGTCCGAAGCTATGAGCTTGTGGTATTCGAGTGTGTCGGCAGGATCGTCCGTGGTGCAGACGCACGCGACATTTGATTTTGTGATAAGCTCACGCGGAGTAAATCCGCCAGCTTTAATCATTGCGTTTGCTTTTTCCCATATGTCGTCCGCTGTTTTTTCGCTGAGCGGCTCGTAAATGTCGAAATAGCGCTGCAATTCAAGGTGTGTCCAGTGGTAGAGGGGGTTGCCGATAAGCTGGGGCATACATTTTGCCCATGCCTTGAATTTCTCATAGGGCGAAGCGTCCCCGGTGATGTACTTCTCGGAAATGCCCGCTCCGCGCATTGCACGCCATTTGTAGTGGTCGCCGGCAAGCCAAAGTTCCGTTATGTCGCGGGGAGTCTTGTTTTCGTAGATCTCCTTGGGGGAGAGGTGGCAGTGCCAGTCGAAAATCGGTTCGTCCTTGCAGTCGTCAAACAGACGAGCTGCCGTGGGTGTGGACAGCAAAAAATCTTTGTCCATGAATTTTTTCATCATTTTATCCTCCGTCAAAAAATGATATGTATTTATCGGCTCAGCCGAGCTTCAAAACGCTTATGGCGCCCGTGGGGCATTGTTCGGCGCACGCGCCGCAGGCGGTGCATTTCATGTTGTCAACGCTTGCTGTAAAGTTTTCCACCTTTACAGCACCGTTCGGACAAGCCTTGACGCACTTCATGCAGCCGATGCAGCCTACCGTGCAGTCCTTGCGTGTTTTTGCGCCCTTGTCGTGGTTGACGCACAAAACGGCTGCCGTAAGCTGACCCTTGGGCATAAGAGTTATTATATGCTTCGGGCAGACGGCGACGCATTTTTTGCACGCTCTGCACATTTCGGGGCTTACGACCGCAACGCCGTCACAGAGCATTATTGCATCATACGGACAGGCGCGGGCGCAGTCGCCGAGTCCCAAGCAGCCGTACGAGCAGGATTTCGGTCCGCCGAAAAGCTGCGAAGCCATTTGGCAGCTTTGAACGCCGTCGTAATCGAGCTTGTTCTGAGCCTTGTCGGGAGTTCCGGCGCAGCGGACGACAGCCGTCATGGGTGTGACGGTGCCTGCGGAAAGTCCCATTATTTCGGCAATCTTCTGCGAAACCTCGTTTCCGCCCGGGTTGCACAGACCCGTTTCGGTCGTTTTGCCCGAGGACAGTGCGGCGGCGTAGCCGGAGCAGCCCGAGAAACCGCACGAGCCGCAGTTTGCACCGGGGAGAATTTCTTCTATCTCGGCGGCTTTTTCGTCAACGGGAACCGCCATGACCTTTGAAAGCACGGCGAGAAGAAAACCTGCGAGAATTCCTATACCGGCAACTATCGCAACGGCAATAATAATATCAGTCATTATTTTTTCCTCCCTTACATTAAGCCCATGCCCTCGACTATTCCCGAGAAACCGAGGAAGCTGAGAGATACGATAGACGCGGCTATGAGCGTTATGGGAAGTCCCTGTAAGCCCTTTGGAATGTCGGCTGCTTCAAGGCGCGAACGCACACCTGCGAACAGCACCATTGCAAGCATGAAGCCTGCGCCTGCCGCGAACGAGTTCACCATGGCATGACCGAAGCCGAAGCCGTAGGCAGCGTAGCCCGTGATATTATCGATGTTCAGAATTACAACGCCGAGTACCGCGCAGTTTGTGGTGATAAGCGGAAGATAAATGCCGAGGGAATTGTAAAGCGGCTTCATGTACTTTTTCATGATTATCTCGACCATCTGAACAAGTGCGGCGATAACGAGAATAAACACAATTGTTTGCAGATATTCAAGTCCGCATTTTTGCAGCAGAATGTTCAGCGGATAGGTAGCCGCCGTTGAGAGAAGCATGACGAATATGACCGCCGCGCTCATTCCGAGGGCGGTATTGAGTTTTTTGGAAACGCCCAAAAACGGGCATATCCCGAGGAATTTCGAAAGTGTGAAGTTCTGTGTGAGTATGCCCATTACGAGCAGAGCTATATAGAATTTCATTTCGCTTCACCCTCCTGTCTTTTTCCGCAGGCAGCGGCGTGAGGACAGCCCTCGCAGCCGTTGAGGCTTGCTTTTTTCATTCCCTTTTTCTCGGCGAGTCTGTTCGCGAGTGCCATAAGAATTCCGAAAACGAAGAATCCGCCGGCAGGAAGAATAAATATTGTCATGGGCGCAAGTCCGATTTTTGAGAGCGCCCCGGTGAAGTCAAAGCCCTTGAAGGAGGAGCCTATCATCGTATCGAGTCCGGTAAGGAATGTGCCTGCACCGATTATCTCTCTTACGGTGCCCATACAGAACAGCGCCGCCGTGAAGCCTATTCCCATTCCGAGTCCGTCGACAGCCGAAACGAGAACGGGGTTCTTGCCGGCAAATGCCTCCGCTCTGCCGAGGATTATGCAGTTGACGACTATAAGCGGAAGGAACACGCCTAACGATTCGTCAAGTGCCGGGACAAACGCCTTTACAAGCATCTGCACCATTGTAACGAACGATGCAATTATAACTATGTACGCAGGTATTCTCGCCTTTGACGGGATAACCTTTCTCAGTGCCGATATCGCGATGTTCGAGCATACAAGAACTATTGTTGCTGCTATTCCCATGCCCAGACCGTTTACAACGCTCGTGGAGGTCGCAAGGGTGGGACAGGTGCCGAGAACGAGCCGCAAAACGGGGTTCTCGCGCAAAAAGCCTTTTGTAAGCTCTTTACAGTAGTTGTATTTTTTCTTTTCCGCCATTTGTCAGCCCTCCTGTTGAACGGCAAGCGAATAAAGCTCCAACGCCTTATTTACGGCGCTCGTGACTGCCTTACTCGTTATTGTCGCACTTGTTATAGCCGATATCTCGTTGTCGCCGGACGCGGAGCCTTTGACTACCGAAATGCTGCCGCTCTTGCCGGTAAACTGCGAGATGAACGATTCTTTTTTTGCGTTCATGCCGAGTCCCGGCGTTTCGTTTATCGTAAGAATTGTGATTCCCGTTACCGCGCCGTCGGAGTTCACGCCTACGGTGAGCGCTATCTCTCCGCCGTAGCCGGCTGCCGAGGTGTTGAAAACATAGCCGACCTTGCCGCAGCCGGATACACCGGCGTAATAGACCGTGCCGTCGGAGAGAGTTTTTTCTTCAAAGCTTTCAGCCTCAGGGAGGACGGTTTTGCGCGCTTCGTTTGCAGTTGCAGCCGAGTTTTCGGCTATCTTCGGTGCGGTGACGGAGTTTACCGCCGCGAGCAGACCCGCCGCGACCGCGCATATCAAGAACAGTGAAACGGCGGTTTTAATGATATCTCTTACATCTTTTTTATTCATGCCGCCGCCTCCTTGCTTTTCTTTTCAGCCTTTTTGCGTCCGAAATATCCCGGGCGGCACGCTTTTTCGATAAGCGGGCAGGCTATGTTCATGAGAAGAATCGAGTATGAAACGCCTTCGGGCAGCGAGCCGTAAAGACGGATGACCGAGGTGAGAAGTCCGCAGCCGATACCGAAAACTATCTTACCCTTTTTCGACATGGGACTTGTGGAGTAGTCGGTTGCCATGAAGAATGCGCCGAGGAGAAGTCCGCCCGCCGTTATCTCGTAGAACATGAATGCGGCGTTTCCGTGAGAAACCGCCAGCATGAAAACCGCGACGGTTACTATGTAAGAAGCCGGAATGCGAAGGCTTATGACTCCTCTTGCAAGCAGGAACAGTGCGCCGAGAAGAAGTGCAGCCGCACAGGTTTCACCGATACAGCCGCCTCTTATTCCGAAAAGCATTTCTTTCATTTCGGGCAGCGAGCCGTTGTTTGTGAGTGCTCTCAGCTGAGAAGCGATGTCACCCGTGAGATCGACCGAGCCGAGCGCGGAGAGGGGAGTGGCGGTCGCAACCGCGTCCATCTTCCACGGCAGCGGCATGGTGAAGTTCGTCATTGCCGAAGCAAACGATACGAGCAGAACGATTCGTGCGGTTATCGCCGGATTGGCAAAATTCTGTCCGATTCCGCCGAAAAGCTGTTTTACTATCACTATTGCGACGAAGGATCCGATGACGCACATCCACAACGGAATTGAAACGGGCAGGTTGTATGCCAGCAAAAGTCCGGTGACTATCGCGCTCAGGTCGCCTGCCGTGAAGCTCCTTTTCATTATTTTTCTCGAAAGAATTTCAAAGATAACGCACGAAACAACGCAGACAGCGATGACCGCGAGTGCGCGAAGTCCGAATATTACCGTACCGGCTATGCCTGCCGGAACGAGCGAAATTATCACATCGCCCATTATGCCCGTTACCGTTTTCGGGCTTTTTATGTGGGGCGATGAGCTTACGGTAAGTTTTTCTTTCAGCTCTGTCATTTTGCGCCTGCCTCCCTTACTACTGATTTTGCGAGCCGCATATACTGCACGAGCGGTTTTGCCGCAGGACAGGAATAAGCGCAGCTGCCGCACTCCATGCACACGCCGATACCGAGCTTTTTCAGCTCCTCCGCGTCGCCTGCGAGCGCGTATTTTTCGATTTCGGTCGGGAAAAGACTCATCGGACACGCCTCGTGGCACCGTCCGCAGCGTATACAGTTGCGCTTTTTCTTTTCGCCGAGTCCCTTTTCGGTAAACGCCAGAACGGCGTTGTTGCTCTTTACTATCGGCACATCAATGCTGTCGGTCGCAGTACCCATCATGGGTCCGCCGAGGAGAATTTTGTACGGGTCGGCGGAAAATCCTCCGCAGTAGTCTATTATCTCTCTTACGGAAATTCCCACGGGAACTCTGATATTCTTCGGGGAAGCTATCGCGTCGCCGCTGACCGTTACCGAGCGGCTGATAAGGGGCTTGCCGGATTTAAGGTAACGCGAAATGAACGCAACACTCGCGACATTCGATACTATGCAGCCCACATCGGCGGGAAGTGCGCCCTCGGGGACTGTTCTTCCGGTAGCCGACAATACCATCATTTTTTCCGCACCCTGGGGATAGCGGGATTTGAGCGTCATAAGACGGACGAGATTTCCGCGTGCTATATCGGAATCCGCAACCTCTTTGAGAATTTTAATTGCATCCGGCTTATTGTCCTCGACCGCGATTATAACGCGCTTGAAGCCGCAGTATTTTGCGAGCTTGTACACACCGTCGATTATCTCGTCGCCGTGGTCCTTACATTCGCGGTAGTCTACCGTAATATAAGGCTCGCATTCGGCGGCGTTGACTATAAGCGTATCAATGGGTTTATCGGGCGAAATGCGGTATTTTACATGAGCCGGGAAGCCCGCTCCGCCGAGCCCTACAAGCCCCGATGCGCGTATGGCTTCGCAGAGCGACGCATTGTCGGTGACGGTAGGAACACGGAAATCCGCAAAATTATCGTCCCGCCCGTCGGAGGTTATCGTGACCGCCTTGCTTGTCCGTCCGTTTGAGAGCATGACATCTCCTACGGCGGTGACCGTTCCCGAGATGGACGCGTGTATCGGTGCGCTGATAAATTTGTCGCTGTCGCCTATGAGCTGACCCGCCTTTACGCTGTCACCTACCCTTACGAGCGGCTCGCACGGCGCGCCTATGTGCTGCGACATGGGTATTACCACGGTCTGCGGCAGCGGCATTCTTTCAATGGCGACCTCAGCCGTTATCTTGCTGTGAACAACGCCGACTCCGCCGACGCCTTTTTTCACGGCTTTGAGAATGGAATCGGGTTTATGCTTTCCCATACTATTCCTCCGTTTTGTGTTTGTTTTCTGTTTTGTTTTTGTCTTCTCCGTCAGTATCGGACGGGGCGGAGCTGCTTTTCCCGGAATAGCCCGAAAAAAGCCCTGTTTTTATAAGTGACGGCATCACGCAGTTGAGTACGGTGCCTGTCACCGCTCCCGTTACCGCCGCCGAAACGGCAAGCACGGGGAAATAAGCAATGTAATAAGCCGAGCCGATGACGGCGCACGCTGCGACTGTCTGTCCGGCGTTGTGAAACAGCGCGCCGAGAACGGAAATTCCGGTGAAGGAAAGTCTGTTTTGCGCCTTTTTTATGAGAAGTCCCGTTACAAGAACGCTTGCAAGTCCTCCGCAAAGCGAGATGAAGCCTGCCGTTGCCCCCGAAATAAGCATGACGAACGCCGCCTTTATTATTGTCAGTAAAAGCGCCGTGCCGAAGCCCATTACGGAACAGGCAAACATTACCGCTATATTCGCAAGCCCCGGTTTAACGCCGGGCGGAAGCGGGAGAAGTGCGGTGACGGTGCTTTCGATATACGACAGCGCCATCATTATTGCGGCAAGCACGCCGACGGCAGCGGAAAACGCGGCAGGCGAGGTCTTTTTTTGTGATTTCATAGCCGTACCGTCCTTCAATATACTACCGCGTCATAGCCGTCCGAGGTGTTCCCGGGGGCGGATAAAACTATTATAATTTTGTTCGGCAAACAAACTGCCGTTTCGTGAGGTTTACTTATCATTCCGCATTTTACGCATTCGTGCGTTTTGCAGCTTGACTCCGTGAAGCCTATCCTTCCGTCCTTTACCGTTATTGTTACCCCGTCCTTCGGGGTTATCGAGGTTTCTTCGTTTTTGTCCGACAAAACGGCGGAATATACCGTATTTCCGTTACATATCACGGTTGCGGTGACAAGCCTGCCCTTACGGAATGATCTGATTCCCGTGAAAACGGTGGATATGAAAAGAACCGCCGCAAGAATTATTATATCGTATTTTGTGATGTGTAAAAAACTATTTCGCTGCTTCTTCATATGAAACCGTCTTGTATGAGCTGTTGTTTGAAATTGTCAGAATTTTGTCTGCGCCCTTTGTCGCGTAAACACTTCCGTTTTTAAAAACAAAGACCGCCTCGGCGCTGAATGCTTTAAGAAACGAAAGTGCGCGGTCGTTGAGTCCGTTGACAAAAAGTGCCGTTGACAGCGCGTCGGCGTTAAGTCCCGAGCGGCATATAATGTTTACGGAAGCGATACCGTTTTCGACGGGATAGCCCGTTTCGGGGTCGAGAATATGATGATATCTTTTGCCGTTGCGTTCAAACGCCTTTTCGTAGCTGCCCGAGGTGGAAATGCACACCGCGCCCGAGGAGGAGTCGACGGTCAGATACGCAAAAACATCGTTCACGCCTTTTTTCGGGTCACGCAAGCCTATTTTCCACATTCCGTTTTTCCCGGACGGATTTTTGCCGGTGACAAGAATATTCCCTCCGAACGATACGCACGCGGACAGCCCTTTTTCGGTGAGCTTTTCGCGTATTATGTCGCAGCCCTCGCCCTTGCCGAGTGCGCCGAGATCGAGCTTCTGCCCTTTTTGAAGCGAAACGGTGCTGTTTGCTTCGTCTATAAAAATTCCGTCAATATCAACCGTGCCGACTGCGTTTTTGAGTGCTTCTTCGTCGGGAACCTGCGGCGAATCGGACGAAAAGCCCCACAGAGAAGTGGCGGCGCCGAGAGTTATGTCCGTTTTTCTGTCAAGAGTGTTGCATAAGAGGACGGCTTTTTCGAGAAAACTCACCGTGTATTTGCTCACGACAGCCGTACCGGAGGCGTTTATCCGCGAGATGTCGGATGCCTTGTCGGTTGCGGACAGAGCCTTGTCCGAGTCGCTTATCGCCGTGCATATTTCGCTCCATAACGCGGCGGCTTCGTCCTCGTTTTCCGTATAGACGGCAGCCGTTACTGCGCTGCCCATTGCGAAGGAGGTGAATTCCGCTTTTTTTGCGCCGCACGAACATACCGTAAGTATTATGCAAAGGCACAAAAGCACTGCCGAGAGTCTGACGCTCAGCTTTTTTTTCATATGAAGCACCTCCGTGAAAGCCGTTTTTTTAATTATAGCAAGTGTTTTTGCGATAGTAAAGAGATATTTTTAATTTAATATATATTTAGGGTACTTGTATTAAAACATATTTTGTGGTATGATACACTCTATACAGGCAAAAAACGGAGGAAACAGCATTGGCAGATGAAAACAGAGGCTCTTTTCGGAGCGAGGAAACGGGAATATCGTTTTCGGACGGAAAAATGAAAAGTTTTGAAGCGCCTTCGTCACCTTCCGGTACGGGGCAGACCTCGTCTGCTCCCGCAAGCGTATACCTCGATGCAACCGACGACACCGAGGAGGAAAAGGCTGCTCGCGAGAAAATCAAAAAGGACAAGATGTCCCCGAAGGACAAAAAGACCGTAACGGTATTAGCCGCTCTTGACGGCATCGTTTTTGCGGTCATCGGAATATATCTGCTTCTCACCGGGGCAGGCGACCCGTACGGCAACATAAAAAACGGCAACAATTTCGATGCGGAAAAGGATTACTACGATGTTTCGACCGTGTTCGAAGGCGAGCTTACGCCGCTTATCGCCGATGTGGGCTTTCCCTCGGGCATTCAGGACAAATTCAAGAGCATCTACTCCGAAAACACCGATACAGTCGGCTGGATAAAGATCGGGGACACCTCGATCGATTTCCCCGTTGTTCAGGCAGACGACAATGCTTATTACGAGCGCAAGAATTTCTACGGCGAGTACGACAGACGCGGCTCTATTTGGCTTGACCGCCGCTGCAAAGTGGGAAAGGGCACGAACAGCCTTTCCAAAAACACAATTTTGTACGGACACAATCTGACGCAGGATGAATGCATTTTCAAAGATGTCACGAAGTACCGCGACCTCGGATACTACAAGGCACACCCCGTTGTGGAGTTTGATACGATTTATAACGACTGCAAGTGGAAGGTCTTTGCGTGCTTTGTCACGGCTGCGGACGCAAAATACGACGGCGGCAATTTGTTTTACTACATAGACCCGTCGATTCCCGACAGTATGACTGAGGCATTTGCAAGTGAATGCCTTACCCGCAGCTACTTTGTGAACCCGACCGTCGATATCGTTTCGACGGACAAGCTGTTGTGCCTTTCGACCTGTATTTACGATTTTGACACGGCAACTGAGTACACCAATTCGCGCTGTGTTCTTATGGCGCGGCTTGTACGCAGCGGCGAGAGTGACAGCGTCGATGTAAGCAGTGCTTACGCAAATGAAAACCGCAGAATGCCGCAGGTCTACTACGACCGCAAGGGCATTCAAAACCCATTCGCGTCTATGCCCGTTTTTACGCGCTGACACGGGCGCTGCCGAAGGTCCGGCAAAAAGCTGTTTCGCGCTTTACCCCGGAGTTTTTCCCGCTTGTGCGCTGATACACATCCGTACTTATAAAAAACACAACGTATACCGATACTTAAATCAGAAAGGAGAGCATTTATGGAAGAACGCAATTTGAGAAATTCCGCCGATGAAAACGGTGCCGAAAATAATTCCTACGGCGTTGTTTCCGGTGCGGCAGACGGCGGCGAACAGACCGGAAATACCGCAGATGAGTCGGCTGAAAGCGCTCAGACGGAAACGGTTGACGACATTTTAGCCGAGATAATGGGCGGCGACGGAGTTTTTAACGACGATTTTTCCGGACTTTACGCGAGATATCTCGGCGGCGGAAAATCTCCTGCCGCGGCAGGAACCGGGCAGAGAGTTGAATATGAAGCTCCGCCCGAGCAAAACTATAAAGCGCCCGTCAAAAAGGGCGGATTCGAAGAAAAGCTTCCCGACGGAATGCGCGTCGTGTACGACGCTGCCGAGGAGGACGCAAAACGCCCGGAGTTCACCCCCGGCGGTGAAGTCCGCTACCCCACAATGGGCATGGGCGAAGCCGAGGAGCGCGTGGTTTATGACGCTTCGTGGGAGGAACAGGCGAAAAAAGAAGCCGCAAGACGCGACGCAAGGATGCGCGATGCCGCTCTTAAAGGCGACAGCACCTATGTGCGTTCGTTCGTTTCGGGCGGAATGCCGATGGCAAAACGCGGCAGCACCGCCGAAGTGCGGCCGGCTGTCAATCCGCGCTACATCGATCCGTTGTCGGAGGACGACACTCCGCGCCCGACAGACAGAGCGACCTTAGCGGCACAGACAAGAATGAGAGAAAGGCAAGAGAATACAGTGAACAATACCGAAAAATCCGATAACAACAGTTCTTTTTTTCAAGATGGTTTTTCCGCAAAAAACGGTGACACCGCAGCTGCCTACGGAAAAACCTACGGCGTTCCCTCACGGGGTATGCCTGCGGCAGCATCGGAAAAAACGGTAACAGACAATATAAATTCCGCATCGGGAAAGTCTGCAATATACGAAAAGCCCTCAACGCCCGAAAAGCCCATAATAGACGATGCGGTGCTTGACGCTTTTGCCCGTTCTCAGACGGGTGAAGAGGATTTTCGCGCAAAATGGAAAAATGAGATCGAGCTTGCCGAGAAGCGCAAAAAAGAGCGTGCCGCCGCCGAATCGAGAAAAAAAGCCGAACGGCAGGCGGAGCTTGAACGGCAGAATGCCGAGAAAAAGGCTCTTGCAGGCGATCTCCCCGGAATTCCGCTTGAAATAGACGGAAAAAAAGAGGCGGAAAAGGTCATATCCTCCGCCGTACAGTCCCGTACTCCCGCTGCTCCCGAAGGCGGCAAAATAGGGGGCGGCGACGGCTTCGGGTTCGTTTTCCGCGATGACGACGACACCGACATAGATGAAGCCGATGTTGTTGAGAGAATAAGTCCGCGCGAGCTTGCCGCCGAGAAAAAAGAATTACAGACAGAGAAAAAAGTGAAAAAATCGGCAGGCGAAAGGCTTTCGTTTTTCTTCAAAACACGCTTTTCAGCCGAGGGCATACGCCGCTGGGCTGCCGATGTCTTTCCCAAAAAAGGCGATGGCAAGGGCGAAATTGTCAGAAAAATAGTGCGCATAGTGTCATTTATCGTATTTATGGCAGCTGTTATTTATCTCGCCGTGTACTTTGTAAAATACGAACAACGCAAAAAGCTGGACGATGAGATAGGCAGAGAGATAGAACAGACCTTGCCCTCGGCCGAAATCGACACCGCATGGGCGAACATAAAGGCGAAATATCCCAATGTCGAGTTCCCCGAGGGTATGAACATCAATTTTGCCAATACCTACGCGATAAATTCCGATGTCGTGGGCTATCTGCGGATAGCGGGCGAAAAAACCAATATCGGCACCATTCTTCTGCAAAAGAAGGGCGACGACTCATATTATCTCTACCGCGATCTGTACGGCAAAAAGAGCCGTTACGGAAACCCGTATGTCAAGGCTTCGAGCAGCATGGCGCGTAGCGGGCTTTCGCAGAACACCATAATATACGGTCACAACACTCATGACGGACTTATGTTCCACGAGCTTGAAAACTATATGCAGCCGAGCGGTTTTATCGATGCGCCGATAGTAACTCTCGATACACTGTTTGAGCAGACAAAGTGGAAAATTTTTGCCGTTATACTCACCAACTCGACCGCCGATATGGATAACGGATATGTTTTCTCGTATCTCTACTCGGATTTCAATTCAAAGCAGCATTTCCAGTCGGTGCTTGACGGAATAAACGCCCGTTCGATGATACACACCGGCGTCGATGTCAACACAAACGATAAGATACTGACTCTGTACACCTGCTATCAGAGCCTTTTCGAGGGCGGAAGGCTTGTTGTGTTTGCCCGTCAGCTGCGCACCGGCGAAACAGAGGAAATAAACACCTCAAAGGTCTACTACAACAGCAACGCCCGTTTCCCGCAGGCATATTATGACGCGAGGAAAATGACGAATCCGTTTAAGGAGGAGTCTACCACCGTTGCCCCCTCGCCCACGCCTGCGCCCGTTCCTACCGAGCGCACCACCGGCGAGAGCGCCGCCAAGGAGGGAACGACGGAAAAAGCCGAGTCGACGACCGCGGCAACGAATGCTGCGGAAAATACGACCTCGGGCGGTTCGGGTGCTGCGGCGACCTCCGTGCAAACGGAAACAACGGCAGGCGCAAGGTAAAAGCCCGGCTTTCGTCTGCAAGAGCGGACGGTACAGCAGACGCTTTTGCAGCGTGTGTTTTTGAAAACAGAAGCAAGAAAGAGAAAGAAAGGCACAAAAACATGAAAATGAAGATCATTGTTCTGGGAACGGACAATCCGGAGGAATTTTCCGAATTCAATTCCGTTCTTCTCGGAACCTTTTCGGAACAGCTCGAGAATGAGGAGTCGGTTATGTACTTTGCAGCACTCAAAGACGCGACCGTCGCCGTAAGCAAAGCCTTTACCGAGGCGGATACCGTGCTTTTCCTCATAAAAGAAGAACGCTACGGGACCGATAAGCGTCTGCTTTGCAGAGCACTCGGGCTTTCGTTTGAAACCGACCCCGTAATCCGCGCCATGGCGCTTCATTTTGCGGGCGACGAATTCGCGGAGGACAAGGCGTTTGACGAAACACATTGTCGTCTGCCCAAGGGCGCGAAAACCTTCGTGCTCGACGACGGTCTTTTTGCCGGTTTTGCCGCAGGAAAGGGAACCCAGACTACGATCGTTCTGCCGATGTCGACTGTCCGTACGGCGCAGCTGCTTGAAAAACAGGTCATACCGTACCTTAATTCCTCTTATAATCTCACCGTTTCACCGGAGAACATTTCCAAAAAAGACATAGCCGCTCTTGCCGGCAGTGTCAGCGGAACGGATATCACCGTTGCCGTATCGGGAACTAATTCCGCAAAGATTTTTGCCGACTACATTTCGGGCAGCCCGGCTTTAACGAAGGCGTTTCACTTCACCGGCTACGCCGAGCCGCGTAAAAACCTGCCTCCCAACGAATATATTGTAAACCTGTCGATAACGGCAGCCGAGTTTCTCGGCGCGCCGTACGGGCTTGCCATATCGAATGCCTTCTACTCGGGCGATCCGGCGCAGGACGAAAAAACCGTTTACATCGCCGTAACGAACGACGCCGAAACTGTTGTCCGCGTGGTTCATTCTCTCCCGTTTGAAGAGGTCGGAGATTTCATGAAGCGCTGCTGCGGCGAAGCCTGCCGATTGCTGAATGAAACCATTGCGGTGGACACGGGTGCAGTTCCCCGTCCGGAAAAAAAGAAGAAGAAAAAATGCACGGGGCTTATCGCCGCCGTCATAATAACGGTGATAGCCATTGCAGGCGTTGTCGGATACGGTGTCAAGACCTTTTCCGATAACAACTACTCTCTGAAAAAGTGGTACAACACATATTTTTCAAAGATATCCAACTTTACATTTGAAATCGATGATGAGAGCGCTCAGCCCGGCACATCTGCCGAAAATACGGAACGGCAAAGCGCTTTGTCCGCCGACGGTACGGGGCGGCAAGACGCGCCCTCCGTCGAGAGCTGAGATATAAGCGTGGATATCTCAAAAAAAACCGGGGCGGGAAACCACGGCGGCAGCAGAGCCGGAAAAAACCGAATAAAGAAAGCAGCATCCGTATTTCTCGCAGCCTTGTTTTTGTGTTCGCTTCCGTTTTCCTCCTCGGCGGTTTCCGTAAAACGCGGCGACGCAAACATGGACGGCGAGGTGACTGTGGATGATTCGCGACAGATACTCCGTTATGCCGTAAAGCTTGACGCGTGTTACCGGGGACACATAAAGATATGCGATGTCAACAACAGCGGCGCAGTCGATGTTAACGACGCGCGTGCGGTTCTTCGCCACTGTGTAAAGCTCGACAACATCGATGACAGCCCGGTGGAGGTAACTGACGAGGAGCTTCAACCTCCCTCGGAGGACGAGCTGCTCGGCGATCTCTCGAAGTATCCGCTGCCGACAGTCCCGGCAAACGAAAACAAACCCGGGTATTTCCGATTTGTTGTGTACGGTGACGGACACGGCATAGGGCTTTCCCAGTACGGCGCAGTATATATGGCTGAAAAGGGCTGTACATACAAATATATATTGTCGCATTATTTCCCGGAAACGGAAATTCGTTTTGCGGAAACGATCCCGGAAAAAACCGTTTATGTCGGCGAAGAATACGACACGATGGAGCTTCTCTGCCGTATGGTCGCGCAGGAGATAGGCGGAATCATTCCTCCCATCGAAGCCCTGAAAGCACAGACGGTGGCGATTTTCACGCTCCTTAAAAAATACAATTACAATGTCAGCAGTAAATGGACGGTTGCCACTATTGCCGATAAGAATTCTTCGATTTGGACGAACAGCTGGTGTCAGAATACACTTGTTCCGACAGTCATTGAAACGGTCGGGCAGTATCTTGTCAAGACAAACGACTCGTCAAATACACCGGTGCTTACCGTTTACAGCCGTATGGCAGCCGGTGCTACCGTGAACTGCAAAGACGAGTGGTGGGATTCCTATCCCGTTTCCGTTAAATCGCCGTTTGAAATGACGCAGAAGGATTTTGTGTCCGTTCATTATATTTCGGCTGCCGATTTGAAGAGTAAAATCATACAAAGAGGTATTGCAACCGAAGCGGAGCTGGGCAGCGATCCCTCAAAATGGATAAAAATTCTTTCACACACCGCGTCCATTGATAAAAACAGAGGTTATGTGACCGATATTCTTGTCGGCGGCACGGTTCTCTCAAAGGTCGGTACTTTCAGTGAAAAGCTCGGCTTGGGATTTGAGTCCGGCTGCTTCACGGTCGAATACACAAAATAGAGGTAATTTATTTGGATAAACAGAAGATTGAACGCGCAGTCCGCGAGATTCTTGAAGCGATAGGCGAGAACCCCGACAGAGAGGGACTTGTCGAAACGCCGAAGCGCGTTGCCGAAATGTGCGGCGAAATTTTCGGCGGGATAAGCCGCGATCCGCACGAGCTTGTGAAGATTTTCAATGAGGAAAACGACGGCGGGACGGTTATAGTGAGGGACATTCCCGTTTATTCCGTCTGCGAACACCATCTTTTGCCGTTTATCGGCAAAGCGGCTGTCGCTTATATTCCGTCGGACGGCAAGGTGATAGGTATTTCGAAGCTTGCGCGCATAGTTGATTGCTTTGCACGCAGACCGCAGCTGCAAGAGCGGCTCACGCACGATGTTGCCGATTTTCTCAATAATGAGCTTTCGCCCGTCGGCGTTGCCGTGGCGGTAGAAGCCGAGCATATGTGCATGACCATGCGCGGAATACGCGCAGGCGGCGCAAAAACCTTTACTGTTTCGTGCAGCGGCGTTTTTAAGGACGACCCCGAAATGCGGCGCGAAGTGACAATGCTCCTTCAAAATGCCTGCAAGCAGGACTGAAAAAACGAAAAACAGTAATAAAATAAAAAAACTCCGTATAGATATGTAACGATATTATATGTTCATACGGAGGTTTTTTTTATTATGCGTACGGCAATTATAGGGTTCGGCAACCTCGGCAGGGGAGTTCTGAGGGCGCTTATGAGGGCTGAGGACGCTCGGATAGTCGGTATTTTTTCGCGCCGGGAGAAAAATGAGGTCTGTACCGAAGCAAATATTTCGGTTTTTCCTGCCGACAGGCTTTTCGATTTCGAAAATGACATAGATGTTCTGTTTATCTGCGGCGGCTCGGCGGACGATCTGCCCGTTTGGACTCCCCGTTTTGCACATTATTTTAATGTGGTGGACAGCTTTGACAGGCACCCCGAAATAAGAAAGCACTTTGAACGAGTTGACGGCGCTGCAAAAGAGGGGAATCACCTTGCGCTTATCAGTGCCGGATGGGATCCGGGAATTCTTTCGGCAGTCAGATGCGCGTCAAAGGCTGTTTTACCGGACTGCCGCACTGTGACCTTTTGGGGAGAGGGCGTAAGCCAGGGGCATTCCGAAGCTTTAAGGCGGATAAACGGCGTTAAGGACGCATTCGAAGTGACCGTTCCCAATACGGAAGCCGTGAAAAATGCGGGCGAAAATGGCATTTTTGAAAATGACGACAGAAAAAATCATATCCGCCGCTGTTATGTAACTGCGGACGAAGGCGCCGACAGAAAACGGATAGAAAACGAGATACGCACCATGCCCGTCTATTTTGACGGATACGAAACGGAAGTTAATTTCGTGTCGGAAATCGAGCTTTACTCTCGCTTTTCTTCACTGTGCCACAAGGGGCGCGTGCTGTCGGCATACGATAAAAACGGGACGGAGGCACAGGCTGATTTCAAGCTTTCAATGCGTTCGAACCCCGATTTTACGGGAGCGGTGCTTGTCGCCTGCGGGCGTGCGGTATATGCTGCGGCAAAACGCGGCAGAACCGGGGCGGTCACCGTGTTTGATTTGCCGCTTGCCGATATGCTGCCGCCGTCGTTGAGTGCTTTTGATTGTCTGTAAAAAAGCACTGAAAAAACAAAGACTATAATTCACAAAGCACATGATAAGCGTGATGTGAAATATAGTCTTTTTTTGCGTTTAAGCTATGCCGAACGCGTCAGCCGCATAAATAGGACATCTTTTTGTATTCGCAAAGCGCGTGATGAGCGTGATGTGAAATATAGTCTTTTTTGCGTTTAAGCTATGCCGAACGCGTCAGCCGCATAAATAGGACATCTTTTTGTATTCGCAAAGCGCGTGATGAGCATGATGTGAAGAATAGTCTTTTGCTTTTTTTGCGGCAGCGAATGTGCGGTCACGAAAATTCCGGGATTATTTATTATAGTCTTTCTCGCGTTCACGGCAACTGTGACAAAAAGTCAGGTGTTGTTTATTTTGCCGTTCTGTTCCTCTTTTTCAGAATACTTTTCCCATTCGAGTGCGAGAACGAGCATCCACCCGGCGGCACCCGTGTAAAGACTCCAACCGCCCTTGCCCTCGGCTCCCGGTGCGGAATACACATCGCCGCACATGGCGTAGGGTTCGCGCTCGTAGTTTTTACCTTTAAGCGATGGCAGCAAAAATCCGGTGGCGGCTGCCGCTTCTTTTATAAGCCCTTCTTTTAAGAGCGCCAGTGCAAACCAGACGGCGGCGTGCGTGTATTGTCCGCCGTTTTCGCGCACCCCCTCGGGGTAGTCGTTGACATATCCCGCGCGGCGCGACTTTTCATCAAACGGCGGTGTGAAGAGCTTTATTATTCTGCTGTCGGAGTCGACTAATTCTCCGAATGCGGCGAGAAGTGCTTTTTCGCGCTGTTCGTGTGTGCCTATTCCGGCAAAAACGGCAAAAGACTGCGGCAAAAGGTCGATTCTGCACGCGCTCTGTGAGCCGCTGCCGAGCGGTTCGCCGTCGTCAAAAAATGCCCTTGTAAAAAATTCACCGTTGTATGCACTGCGCATTACATTTTCTTCCATGCTCTGTGATATCTTTATCAAAAGCTCTTCATGTTCTTTTTTACCGAAGGCGTGGGTGTACGGCAGCATTTTATCGCAGACAAGCTTCAAAAACATTGCAAGCCACACGCTCTCGCCCTTGCCGAGCTTACCTATTTCGTCAAAGGAATCGTTCCAGTCGCCGTCTTTTATGAGCGGCAGCCCGTGCGTGCCGAACTCGCACGCCTTGAAAATGCTACTCATGCAATGCTCGTACAGAGTCCCGCGCCTGAGCGATTTCCTGTAAAGAGAGTACCGTTTATTTTCGTCTTTTTTCAGAACCTCGCCTTCGAGAAACGGAATTTCCGTTTTAAATATTTCCGTGTTTCCGGTTTCTTTTACATAAACGCAGGCGGCAAACGGAAGCCACAGCATATCGTCCGAGCAGCGTGTCCGTACTCCCTTTTTGCCCACTCCCGGAATAAGGTGGAACCAGTGAAGAACATCACCCTCGCAAAACTGGGCGGCAGCGCAGAGCAGAATAATTCGCGCAGTCGCTGTCGGGTCAAAGCGGACCGTACACATCGCGTCCTGCAACTGGTCGCGGAAGCCGTATGCGCCAGAGCATTGATAAAATCCCGTCCGCGCTTTAATTCTTGTGTCCGCCGCCTGATGATAGAGCAGCGCGTTTGCAAAACGGTCAAATTCCGATGAGCCCGTACGAAGCTGCACGCTTTTTTCCGTCATGGGGACGAACGGCATTTCGGAAAGCGGCAGCAAGCCCTTTCTTGACGAAGAAAAGACAAGTCGGAAGCTTGTTTCAAAATGCCCGGTGTTTTCGGTAAGGCTCACTCTGAAACGAAGCCGCCCGTTTTCCTCTCTTTCGGGGGTGCAGTCGGGGCAGAAAATATACATATATCCGCCGTAGTCCGTATTGAACGGATTATAAACGACAGCGCCGTTTGTTGTGAGTTCAACCTTGCAGAACCGCGCGAAATCAGTCTTTTCATTCATAACCGGGACAAGCGAATAGACGAGAGAACACCGCTTTTTTAAGCCGGTCAGCTTGACTGAAATGTTTTTCACCGCGCCGCGTTTGGCAACGGCAACGCTCGTGTCGCATTTTACGCCGTCCGCGTCCGCCCTGTACAAGGCGCTGCCCGTGCGGAAGAAAACGGACGCGCCGTTTATGCAGTCCGTTCGAACATCGGCGGCTTCAAGGGTCAGCATTTCGCCCGTCATCGGCTCGGAAGTATCGACCGGGGGAGGGGTGAGCGGACAGAGCCTTGCGTTCGCAAAAAATGTGAAGCCGAGTGAAGTGTCCGTGAGCAGCGTCCCCATTACGCCGTTTGAAAGCGTGTGCGACATCGAAAAAGAGTGCTGCCTGTTTATAAAATATCCGTCCGGCAAAAATCCGTCGCTGCCCGAAACAGCGCGTCCGCTTCTTTTGTAAACTGCTGCTGAATGCGTGTTTTCTTCGATTTTTTCATTGTCTGTACCGTCGGGAAACACGGCGTTTGCTGCTGCCGTCAGGAGAATATCAACGGGTGAGCCTGCACCGGTGTTTATAATGTGTATTCCGCCGTGAGCGCCGAGGAAGCTTTCCGCGTGCATTTTTTTTATTACACCGCGCACCTTTTCGGAGGCGGACGAGGTGTAATCATCGGGAGAGCAGAGCGTGAAAACAAGGTCTGCGGTCAGTCCTGTTTTTGTAAGCATCGAATGGAATTTTATAAAATCCGCATAGAGAGAAACCGGTGCGTCGTCGGCGGTGACGCGGATAATGCCGTTGTCGCCCGAAATGCCCTTTTCCCACAGCAGATTGACGGAGCGGTCGTTTTTTTCGACGGCATCCGCCGTTACGCGATCCGGTGCGCTGTGAAAATATCTTGACAAAAGATACTTTTCACATACGCGCTTCACGCCAGGGGAAAACTCGATAATATTGTGTGCGGCGCCGTCCGTTTTCTGCAGCGTACGGCTGCGAATCACCGAGAGCTTATTCAGTGCGTCCGCTTTGTCGTCACCGACAGCCGCGACAAGCACCTTTTCGCGTTTTTCACCGGGAGACAGCCGCATTGTGACGCTTGCCGCAAGACATGGGGAAACATCAAAGGTTTCGTTCGTAAATTCCGGAATTCGATTATAAAACGGGTACGGAGCGTTTTCTGCGGCGTTGAGAACCCGGCTGCGCTTGCAGGTGAAAACAAACGGTTCTCCGTCCGCAAAGCCGAGCGCTACTGCCGCGCGAATTTTTCCGTTCTCGCGCCGTTCAAATGTTACGGCGGAGAGATTTCGGTTTTCCTCCGCCCTTATGAACATATCGGAATAGCTTTTGTGTCCGTTGCCGATGCCGACGGGCAGCAGCTCCGGCTCTGCGTAAAAGAAAAGCTCGTAAATTCTTTCTTCGCCCGTGTCGTTTGTTATTTTAACCGGAGCAAAAACACCTGCGGTGCTGCCGGACAGACACAGCGCGTGTTCAAAAATCCCGTATTCCGTCTTTTTCCTGAAAAAATAATTTGTCTGCTTTAATTCGCCGCCGTCAATACCCGAGAGGGGAACGGTTTCTTCTGCGGTGCGTACCGCGGCAAAAAGTCCTGTTGCGCACTTGCGCGAAGCAAACACGGACAGAGCGGAATATACAAAAATATTTCTCCCGTTTTCTGTGCAAAGAAGTGCGGAATCCCTATCGGAAAACAGGGCGCAGACGGATTTTGTCCATGCCGAGCTTTCGCTTCTGATATTAAAGCGCTTTTTATCGTCGTTCTTTCTTTTCGGCAGACGCGCGGAGAACGGCGCTTCCGGCGGCAGTTTTTCGTTCAAAAGGCTCTCGGCAGCCTTCATTTTGGCGTTTCCGGCAAAACGGCGGACATTTATATTATCAAAAAGCGCGTTGCCGCACGCAATAAGGCTCATGCCCTTGTGGTGCGCCATGAAGCTGCGCACCGCCATATATTTTTCGGGCGAAACGCGAATGGGGGTAAAGTCGAGCGCTTCGTAAAAGCCGCACGCCCCGAACGCGCCGAGCAGGACGAACCGCGCGAGGTTTTTCATCGCGTCGTCGGGAGAGATCGCAAGCGACAAAAACGAAGAATACGGGGAAAAGACCTTTTCGCAGTCCGCGTCGGCTTTAATTGCAAGCCTGCGTATGCCGTGCGCCTTGTAGCGGTAGTTTAATTCCGCGTCAAACGCGTAGTAGCCACTTTCGGAAACGCCCCACGGCATCGAGGTGCGGCGCGAGAACTTTTTCTGTTCGCGAATGCAGTTATAAAGAGCTTCGCTTAAAAAAGTGTTGTCGAAAACCGGCAGGAAAAGCGTCGGCATCAGATACTCAAACGCCGTTCCGGTCCATGATGCGGCGGATGTGTACACCCCCGAGCTTACGGACGCGCGCGACAGCCTTTCGTTGTGTGACGGCGGCACCTCGCGCATTGCGGAAGCAAAATAGGAGGTGAGCCGCATTTCGGACATATATGTGTCGTAAAACGAGGGGCTGAGCGATTTGTCGGAGCCGTTCATCCCGACGGAAAACAAGCCGCGCTTTTTTGAGTACAGAACGCCGAGGTCGGACGAGGTTATCTCGCTGTCCAAAAAAGATATGATTTCTCCGAACCGCGCATTGTCCGAGAGCTTTCTAAGTCCCTCACCGAGTGCGGCTATACAACACAGATAGTTGCCGCAGTCCACTGTGGAAACAAAATCGGGTTGAAGAACTTCAAGCGTTCTCGTGTCGTACCAGTTGTACAGAAGCCCGAGGCAGCGCGGCATTTTTTTAAGAGTGGTTACAGTTTTTTTAAGTCTTTCGGCAAGCTCGTCCTCGGTTATAAGCGACAGGTCCGATGCCGTAAGGCAGCTCATCAGATACATTCCTATATCGGTGGGGGATGTGCGGTGTGCGGTGCGCTTTACGGGGGTAAACTGAACATTGTCGGGCGGCAGATAGTTTTCTTCCGCCGTGACATACTTTTCAAAATATCTCCACTCGGCTGCGGCGTAGCTTTTGAGCGTTTCACGCTGCGCTGCGGACAGTGATTCCGCAGCTTTCGCATTGGGTATTCCGTCGGAAAACGAAAACGGAATGTTAAAAAGGACAAGGACGCCCCAAAGACGGTGAAGCGGCGTGCCGAAAATGAGCAGAACGGCTGCGGCTGCTGCCGAAAAAACGCTTTGCGGTATTCCGCTGCGCCCCCGCTCGCCGTCGGCGGCGGTAGTCCATTCCAGTGTTTTTTTGTGACTGATAAAGCCGCGGTAAAATCCCTTTAATGCGGCGGAAACTGACAAGGCGGTCTGCTCCGGCAGCGCTGCCGTAAGATACACTGCGCGTATAAGCGATTTCAATCCGACCCCGGCAGAGGAGGTGAGGTAAACGGATGCGAGTGCTTTCAGACCGAGTCTTAAAATCTCATACAAAAACGAAACAGCCGGTTCGCTTATTACAGATAAAAGCGCGGCGGCAAATAATGCCTTTGATACTCCGCCTTTACAAAAGAGCGAGAGAATAAGACAGGCAAGGCTTACCGCCGGGGAAAGTGCGCGGCGGAGGTTATCGAGCAGCTGATATTTTGTAAGCATCGTTATTTCGGGGGACGCCGGGAAGCCGTTTGTCGTCCCGTGCAGCAGACGGAGATTTTGAATATCGCCCCTTATCCAGCGGTGTTCCCGTTTGCGGTACGCCGAGGGCTTTGACGGAAAACTGTCCGTCAGACACACTCCGCCCGCAAACGCCGTGTTCATCAGCGACCCCTCGGGAATATCGTGGCTCAGAATAAGTCCGTCCGGGAACGCGTCAACGCACACCTGCGAGAAAGCTTCTATGTCGATAAGCCCCTTGCCGGTGAAAAGCGACACGCCGAACATATCCATGTACCGCTCCGAGACGGGGGAGGAATAGGCGCTTATTCCGCCGAGTGTCATGAATGAAGAAAAAATCGTTTTTTCCGCGGAGGACGGAGTGGTTTCAACGCGCGGAGCAATTATTCCGTAGCCCTGTGTTATGCGGCGCTTTTCGGGAGAAAATACGGGTCTGTTCAACGGATAAGACGCGATACAGACGAGCTTTTTCAGACTCTCGAACGGCAGTGTCGTATCGGAATCGAGTGCGAGCATATATTTTGCTTTTTTCAGTGCGCCCGTGTCGCCGTGCAGCACCGAAAAGGCGTTGTCCCCGTCCGTGATATATTTTACGAGCGCACAGAGCGCACCTCTTTTTCGCTCGTGTCCGCCGTAGCTGTTTTCGGACGGCGCAAAAACTCTATCCCTCAAAGCGAGGACAAATCCGCCGCCGCACTCGCGGTTTAACGAGTCTATCATATTTTTTGACGCCCTGATGTCGGTTTCATCCTCGGGGAGAAGCGGAATAGCCGCGTTTTTCAGGTCGCAAAGGTATACAAGCACCGTGTCGGGCGAGGAGTCCGACAGCTTTGTTTCACGCAGATGTTCTTTCACTGTGTTTATTCTGTCCGCCGTCGGCAGTACGCTTGAAACGGCGATAACGGCAGACGGAAGCTCGTCCGTAAGCTCAGGGTCGTAGGAAGCTAAGAATGCAGGTTTAAAAAAATGTGCCGCGAGTCTGTCGGAAATCGGTCTTAGCGCGGCATAAAACGGCAGAAAGAGAAGAACCGTCAGAATGAATATGCCGTACCATTCGTTGAAAAATCCGCTGACCGGGCGCGTGCAGAAAAAAGCCGTGACGAAAGCCGCAGCCGCCGTGAAGGCAGCTTCAACGCAAATATAAGATACGCCTGCGCTTTTGTCCGTCTTGTATTCGCCGATATAAAAGCCGATATGGCGCTTTTCTCCTGCCGCGTTTTCGGCTTTTTCGAGCGAGGCTTTTATATATTCCTGCGCCGTTTCTCCCCGTTTTTTGGCTTCGCCGCACGCAAGATCGCGGAAGTGCTTTTTTGTGAGTCGGTCGCACTTCGGATAATCGCCGGAGGGGTCGAGCATCAAAAGGCGTTCACCGGCGCACACCTCCGGCAGAATACTGTCAAAATCTACGCTTTTCATGGCAAAAATCAATTTGACGGCGGAAGAGAAGCTCTCCGTTCCGTTTTCGTAGGCTTCAAGCGCCCTTACGGCGGCTGCCGCAAAGGTAAGCGGAGCGAAAAGTTCGCAAAGCTCAGTTTCGACACCGTCTTTACCGACGGCTTTTACGAAACTCGGTTCTGTATTCCCACAATTAACGCCGGAGAGCGCCGTTTTCAGACGGTAAAAAAAGTCGTCCGCACCCCTACCGTTGTTCTTTTTGAGTGACAACAAACCGTTTTCAATACAACTGAGCAGCAGTCGGGCGTTGTCTTTAAGCCACCGGTTCTTCTCGCCGTCAGGGTCGGGAACAGGTTTCTTCACGAGCTGTTTTATCTGCTTTTTGCCGAGCGTCAGTGTTTTTTTTGCCGAAAGCATAGCTTCTCCTCCGAAAAAAATATTCAAACTTAATTTTTCCCGTTTGCGGCAATAATATGCAGTAAAATCACTGCTGACGGTAAAATCACTGTTGAAAACAAAAATGTACCTAGGCTGACGGGATTCAAACCCATGTCGCCCGTCAGTGCCCCTTTTCGGCACT
>JAEDGF010000082.1 GCA_016297645.1 Clostridiaceae bacterium | reverse complement strand
GCAAAGCTCACACTTGCAAACGACAAGTGGATAAAGTTTGAGCTTACCGAGCCCGGCAAGATTGATTTCAACGCTATCAAGGACTACAACATAGACCAGTGCAAAGACGCTATTCTCAGAATGGGCGCAGAAGCTGCCGCTCTCGCACTTGAATACAACAGCAAGACAACTCACTTCGAGCTCAGTGCAAACAGAGCAAACTGGACTTACAACGACTACCTCAACGCAGTTGTTAACTGGGCTGTTAACTTCATCGCCGGCATTCCGGCAGTAGTAAGCGAGGACACCTTCTTTGCTTCACAGGACGCTTTCTACAAGATCAATGTTATCCTCAACGAACTTGTTGATTTCTCATTTGTTGACGCAGGCTTTGCTTCGTTCGAGAACTTTGATATAAAGACCTTCCTCTTTGACAAGCTGCTCGGCAATCTCTTCGATATGAACATCGAAGGCATTCTCGGTACCTTCAAGAAGAATGACAAGGATATAAACATTCTCAATCAGAAGCCCATCCCCGGCATCATCTCCCTGCTCGACAGAATCGTTACCTCAATGTTCAAGCATGAGTGCGATCCCACCGGCAAAACTACGGCAAAGGAAATTCTCGGAACCTGCAAATACCGTGAAAACAAATACGAATACTGCAAGCACAGCGGACACTATGTCGGCAAGGGTGCGACCAACGGCCCAGTCAAAGACAACCATGACATGAAATATCTCAATGTTTCCGACACGGTCGACTGCAAGCAGGTCAAGAAGTGCACGAAGTGCGGTACTCCCGAATACAAGAACGGAAAGCTCCAAGAAAAGTATATCGGTTCGAAGCACAACTTTGTAGTAGATCCTTCAAAGACGATCCCCGCAACAACAACATCGAACAGATTCGATGTTTCGGTCTGCACAAAGTGCAAGCTTGAAAAGAAAACCGAGGTTAAGGGAACAATGCTTACTCCCACCAAGGTCGAAATAAAGGCAAACGCTCATGTTAAGGTTAAGAACGATATCGTTGTTGTCGATACAAGCGTTTCCAAGACTGCACTTGTAGGTGCTTCAAATGCCACAAAGCTCGTTCAGGCTAACGGCAGCAACGCCAACACTGTTGCGACCGGCACAAAGCTTGTTATTATCACCAACGGCAAAGAAACCGCAAGCAAAGTCATTACTCTTCTCGGCGATGTTGACGGCAACGGAAAAGTCAGCGTTGACGACGCCCGTGCAGCCCTTCGTGCTTCCGTCGGTCTTGACGCACTCAGTGCCGCTCAGACTTTGGCAGCCGATGTTGATGTAAACAACAAGGTCACGGTTGACGACGCGAGAGCAATCCTCAGAGCAGCAGTCGGACTTGATCAGAGCGACAGCTGGATTGCAAAAATCAAGTAAGTTTTTGCGGACGCAAGAGAGTTACTGCTCTGAATAATTGACAATTCCGCCGGCGTGTACTTCGGTACATACCGGCGGTAATTTTTTATCTGTTGACGAAGAGTTGTCAATTTGTGATTTACTGCTTTTCAGTTACAGGTATCGACATATCGGCGAAGAGGAAACGACAGAATAAAAGAAACAAATCGGTTACGGAAATAAGCGTCCTCATCAAAACAAAAAAACTGCCGTTCGTCCCGATAAAACCGGCACATAACAGCAGCGATAAAAAATAACATCCATTCGATATTATCACAAAATTATTGATCCATACGGAAAACAAAAGGCTTTAATCTAAACGGTGAAAAATCGGCAGCAGGCTTTTCAAGACAGAGATTATAAAATATCTCAGCTTTTCGCATAACTTCCGCATCTCTATCGCAGGAGCTTTCGGAAAAAGCCTGTGACAGCAAACCGCAGAAAGGAACGGAAGAATGAGCCGCTGCTTTTCGCAGCAATGCTCTCCCCTTTTCGTTAAAACCGAGAATTCCGATGTAGTCCGCTCCCCTGTCAAGATCAGATCGCGTAAGCCCTAAAACGGCACTAAGACATACCTGCCGGATACGGGACAGTGTATAGCGTTTCGACTTTGCAGATATGTATATTTCGTCAAGGGTCACGCCTTTACATATCGCATTATACAGAGGATTTTCAAGTCCGTGGTTCACACCGTTAACTTCTGCAAGCGCCTGTGAAGAAAGTGTTTGCAAACGGGAAATTGCGGCGACTTCAAACCGATTTTTCGATAAAACGGTTCCTGTTTTTTTGCATTCGTTGATGATATCAACTGAAAACTCTGGGATAAAACCGCCCGGAAGCATTTTACTTTCCATCTGCTCTCGAATCAGCTTCGCACTCATAAAACCGTCGGCAGGTTCGCCGGAGTCATGGCTGACTCCCGCACGCCGAACGGCAAAATAATCAAAAGGCGAACCAACGCGGATATTCTCAATCATGTACTGAATTGCAAGAATGTTATTCGGCATGGAAAGCGCGTGAGAACATTCCTTACCGAGAATCTCGCCTGCGACTATTGACTGCGCCCGAGGATATGAATATCCTTTACTTCTGCAAAGCTCCTTAATCTGTTCGTGAACGGCGGGACTGCAAAGAACCTCCGCGCATTTTTGCAAAACAGACAACTCACTTTCTGCGCCGAAGGACAGAGTTCCGTCCATTCCGGTCAGCAGCGCCGTTTGCAATGCACCGTACGCAAAATATCCGGAGCCGCTCACAGCATATTTAAGAGGAAGTTCGAGAACGAGATCGGCACCTGCAATAACTGCTGCTTCGGCACGGCGGTGCTTTGGAATAACAGCCCCCTCACCGCGCTGAACATAGTTGCCGCTCATAATCACAATTATGTTTTCCGCACCGTTCTTTTTCGTTTGTTCGATATGATAAAGATGCCCGTTATGAAAAGGGTTATATTCCGCTATTATAAAAGCATTACTTCGCAAAACAGACCTCCGAAATCACTCGCCCAGCTTCAACTGCTCCCCCTGATCCTCAGCCGAAAGCAGCGCGCCGGCAGACGGAAGCGTCTTTGTTCTGTAGCGGGCGGGCTTAACAAATTTATCCTCTGTAAAGTCCTCGACCTTACAGAGCTTGTGTCCTTTTTTGAGAGTCATAACAGCAACACCCTGCGTGTCTTTGGTTGTTTTTGCCGATATTGCGCCAGTGTTGAAAATCAGGTATCTGCCTGCCGATGTTGACAAGACAAATTGCTTATCGGAATCGATATACCGTATCGCCGCGACAGGCGATTTGTCCGAATACGCCTTTATCAGTTTTTTGCGGTTCGTCTTTGTTTCGTACGCGGAGATGTCGACCTTTGCGACCTTACCGTTTTCGAAGAAGAACATCATATAACCGTAATACTCTTTGATCGGAACCATATAGATAACCGACTCACCGTCATCCACTTGCAGCTTCGAAGCGGCGAAATCGCCGAAGGAGCTTGCTTTACACTCGTCAAAATCGGCAACACGCGACTTGTATACCTGGTTTTTATCGGTAAAGAACAGCAATTCACAGGCATTTGAAACTTCCCCGCCGAATATTATCTCGTCGCCCTCTTTTAGCTTGTGCGTGCTTCCCATTCGCCACGATTGGAGCGTTATCTTTTTGAAGTAGCCCTCGCGCGTAAAGAAACACATGACATTGTAGTCGGGGATATCGTCGTCCGTATCATTGTCTGCGTCATCGGTTTCATAGAGAATTTCCGTCTTTCTGTCCGCACCGTACTTTTCGGCAACGCTTTTCAGCTCGGCAATGATTATCTTCTTCACCCGTGACTTGTTTGCAAGTATCTCCTCCATGTCGGCGATGCTTTTTTCGAGCTTTTCTATATCCTCGGTTCGTTTCAGGATGTACTCGCGGTTAAGGTGACGGAGCTTGATCTCGGCTACATATTCAGCCTGAACCTCGTCAATACCGAAACCGATCATGAGGTTGGGAACAACATCGTCCTCCTCCTCTGTATTACGGATTATTTTAATAGCCTTGTCAATGTCAAGCAAAATCCTTTGCAGACCCTTTAACAGGTGAAGTCTGTCCTTTGCTTTTGTCAGTTCAAAGTAAGTTCTCCGCTTTACACATTCGGTACGGAATGCTATCCACTCGATAAGCAGATCCTTTACACCGAGGGTCATGGGAGTTCCGCCTATAAGGACATTGAAGTTACATGAAAAAGCGTCTTCGAGAGGCGTTCTCTTGTAAAGCTGATGAATAACCTTATCGGCATCGCTGCCGCGCTTCAAGTCGATCGTTATTTTTAAGCCGGTCTTGTCCGTTTCGTCGCGGATATCGCTTATCTCTTTAAGTGTTCCGGCTTTAACATTTTCTATTACCTTGTCAATTATGGCTTCGCAGGTTGTAGTAGGCGGTATTTGCGTAATATCAATACAGTTATTGGCTTTGTCAAACGAGCACTTACCGCGAATACGCAGCGAACCTCTGCCGGTATTGTAAACATCGCGCAGCTTGTCCGGCTCGAAGATGAGATATCCGCCGCCGCTGAAATCCGGCCCTTTAAGGGTGTCAAAGCAGTCATGCTCCGGATTTTTAATGAGTTCAATGGTGGTCGCGCATACTTCTCTCAGGTTAAAAGAACAGATATTGCTTGCCATTCCGACCGCAATTCCCGTATTCGAGTTGACTAAAACACTCGGGAAGGTCACAGGAAAGAGCGTCGGCTCCTGCATCGTGTTATCGTAGTTCGGGACAAAGTCAACCGCGTCCTTATCAATATCGGCAAACAGCTCCGTGCAGATCTTATCGAGCTTTGCTTCCGTATATCTTGATGCGGCGAACTGCATATTCTTCGAATACGCCTTGCCAAAGTTACCCTTCGAGTCGATATACGGGTGTAAAAGCGCTTCGTTGCCGCGCGTAAGACGCACCATGGTTTCGTATATAGCAGCGTCACCGTGCGGGTTGAGCTTCATCGTAGCACCGACTATATTCGCCGATTTTGATCTGCCGCCGTTGAGAAGTCCCATCTTATACATCATATAGAGGAGCTTTCTGTGTGAGGGCTTGAAGCCGTCGATTTCGGGAATCGCGCGCGACATGATAACGCTCATAGCATAAGGCATATAGTTTGTTTCGAGCGTTTCGGTTATAAATTTGTTTTCAACAATTCCGGCTCCGGGAATATGTGTATTTTCGTCCATTGCAGGCACTGCCGCACCGGCAGTATCCTGTTTCTTTTTTCTTGCCATATAGTCCTTCTAACCTTTCAGCTGATATCCGCGAGGTCAATATACAGATGACCGTTTGCGGCAATGTGGTCTTTTCTTCCCTGTAAATTGTCGCCGAGCAAAAGTTCGAATTTCTCGGCGACGGATGTCGGGTCAAAATCCGGCTCGATTTTTATCAGGCGTCTTGTCTGCGGATTCATTGTGGTGAGCCACATCATATCCGCATCGTTTTCACCGAGTCCCTTCGAACGCTGGATAGAATACTTTGCATTTCCGATCTCCTCTAAGGCATCGGTTTTTTCTTTTTCCGTATATGCAAACCAGGTCTGTTTGCCGCTCGTTATTTCATAAAGAGGCGATTCCGCGATAAACACCTTTCCTGCTTTTATGACCGACGGCATAAGCGCATAGAGCATTGTCAAAATAAGCGTTCTTATCTGAAATCCGTCGACATCGGCATCGGTGCATATTATGATTTTATTCCAGCGAAGGTTATCGAGATTGAATTCCGGGACACCCTTAACGGCTTTTCCGGAAACCTCGACACCGCAGCCGAGTACCTTGATAAGATCGGTTATAATCTCACTTTTGAAAATTTTGGCGTAGTCTGCTTTCAGACAGTTAAGAATCTTACCTCTTACGGGAATTATCGCCTGAAAAGCGGAATCCCTTGCCTGCTTACAGGCACCGAGAGCCGAGTCGCCCTCAACGATGAAAATTTCACGCTCGGATATGTCTTTACTTCTGCAATCGACGAATTTCTCGATTCTCGTCAGCATATCCTTGCCGCCGGAAAGCGCCTTCTGAACATTAAGACGCGTGGTTTCGGCCTTAACACGCGAACGCATATTTATGAGTATCCGGTCGCATATTTTATCGGCATCAAGTTTGTTTTCGAGGAAGTATATTTCAAGCTGGTGCTTAAAAAACGCTGTCATTGCCTCCTGAATGAACTTGTTGTTTATCGCCTTTTTTGTCTGATTCTCATACGAAGTCTGAGTCGAAAAAGACGATACTACCAAAAGCAGACAGTCCTCTATATCCTGAAAAGTTATCTTCGAGTCTGTCTTATTGTACTTTCCGTTTTGTTTCAGATAACTGTCGATTTGCGAAACAAATGCAGCGCGTACCGCCTTTTCGGGTGCGCCGCCGTATTCAAGATAGCTTGAATTGTGATAATACTCTTTGAGTGTAACACGGTCCGAAAAAGAAACCGCCGCATATATTTTTACTTTATAGTCGGGCTTGTCCTCTCTGTCCCGTCCGGTCCGCTCGCACTCCCAGAACTGTACGGGAGTCAACGCCTTATCCCCCGCCGTTTCATTAAGATAATCGACTATGCCGTTTTCGTAGAGATATTCAAAGGTTTCGAATTTTCCGGCGCTTACTTCATTTTTTAGAATGAGCTTCAGCCCGTTATTTACAACAGCCTGCCGTTTGAGGATATCCTGATAATATGAAAGAGGAATATCTATGTCGGTAAAAACATCGAGGTCGGGACGCCATCTTATGCGCGTTCCGGTGTCCTTTTTCGAATATTCCTCCTTTTGCAGTCCGCCTATATTCTCACCCTTTTCAAAGTGGAGCTTATAACAGAAGCCGCCGGAGTGAATTTCCGCGTCCATGTATTCCGATGCATACTGAGTGGAGCAAAGTCCGAGTCCGTTAAGACCGAGCGCGTATTCATAACCGCCGCCGTCGTTTTGGTCATATTTACCGCCGGCATACAGCTCGCAAAAAAGCAGCGTCCAGTTGTAGCACTGTTCGTTGTTGTTGTAATCGACCGGCATACCCCGTCCGAAATCCTGCACTTCAACGGATTTATCGAGGAACCGCGTTATTATTATTTTTTTGCCGTAACCGGCTCTTGCCTCGTCTATTGAATTCGAGATGATTTCAAAAACGGAATGCTGGCAGCCTTCAAGTCCGTCGTCGCCAAAAATAACGGCAGGCTTTTGCCGTACCCGTTCGGCACCTTTGAGTGACTTTATACTATCGTTTCCGTACTGAGCTTTTTTTGCCATACTTTCCTCCGGGGGATTTATTACATATTATGATACAACTTTTTCACATTCTTTTCAAGTTTTATTTTCTGCGACCGAAAACGGCAGAAAAACCACATCAGTTATGCAGTTTTACAGAGCCGAGAAAATTTTTTTGAAAAAAAACAAAAAAAGACTTGATTTTCCTTACCGGGTGTGGTAATATTATCGGGCAGTTGGCGATAACAAAGATTGAGAGGTTGAACATTATGGCTTGGTACGAAATTCTTATCGGTGTGATTCTTGTAATTGCATCAGTGCTTATAGTTATAATCGTTCTTATGCAGCAGAGCCGTCAGTCCGGCCTTTCCGGTGCAATCGCCGGTGGTTCCGAGTCCTTCTTCGGCAAGAACAAGGGCAGAACTCTTGATGCTAAACTTGCAAAGATAACAAAGATACTCTCCGTTGTCTTCTTTATCTTTACGATTTTGGTTACATTTCTTATCGCTTATTTGCAAGCAAAAAATTGATCCAGTAGCTCAGCCGGCAGAGCACCTGCCTTTTAAGCAGGGTGTCCGGAGTTCGAATCTCCGCTGG
>JAEDGF010000016.1 GCA_016297645.1 Clostridiaceae bacterium | reverse complement strand
GAGCGAAAATCAGCCGGTCAAAACCGACACGGGTTCAAGTCCCGTCAGCCTAAGTGTATTTTACACCATTTTATCATAATATACAATATGCACCTTCATTAAATATTCCTTAATCTTTCCGGAATTTTTCTTTTCGCTGCGCTTTTGCACACCGCGAGGCGCCCGTACAAGAAAAAAAAGGTTGACACGGCGGGGGCGGTGATATATAATTGGGAATTGTAGAAATAGGGGCTTTGCGCCTTTTTTTCGGAACGCGGCATTTCATCTCTGTGCTTTTGCCGCAAAAAGAAGATTGAAAAAGAAATGGAGGGGTACCGATGAAAAGAACTTATCAGCCCAAAAAGCGTCAGCGCAAGATGGAACACGGTTTCCGCAAGAGAATGGCAGATCGCAACGGACGCAAGGTTCTCGCCCGCCGCAGAGCAAAGGGCAGAAAGATGCTCACTTACTGATTTTCGATCCGAAAGGACAGGGTGAAAATTGTCCCATACCGAAACGCTTAAAAATAACTACGACTTCCGCCGCGCTTACGGCAGAGGAAAAGTGTACACAAATCCTGCGCTGGTAACTTACATAGTCAGAAACCGCGCGGGAATTTGTCGTATGGGTATCACCACCGGAAAGAAAATCGGCAATGCGGTAAAACGCAACCGCGCCCGGCGTGTCATAAGGGCAGCGGCAGAAATGCTGCCCCGGACAAAGGGCGGATACGACATCGTATTTGTGGCTCGCACAAAAACGGTGTACAAAAAAAGTACCGATGTTTATTCGGTAATGAAAAAGCAGCTTGCTTCGGCGGGTATTATTGATGCGTAAATATGCTCTTAAAATGATAGAATTCTATATGCGGCGTATATCCCCTCTTCTTCCTGCGCGCTGCCGGTACTATCCTACCTGTTCGCAATATACCTACGAGGCAATCGAGAGATACGGATTCATTTTCGGCTCCGTTCTCGGCGTTTTGAGATTGCTCAGATGCAATCCGCTGTGGCCCGGCGGGGTCGATCCCGTTCCGGTTTTCAAACGCATCGACTACACTAAGAAAAAACACCACGATAATCCCGGAGGTTCTCAATGTCAGGATTAAGAGATATCTTGGGCGTTCCGTTCGGCTGGGCGCTCAGCGTGCTGTATAATTTCAGCGGAAACTATCTGCTTTCGCTCGTTATTATAACGCTCGTGTTAAAGCTTCTTCTGCTCCCGATGAGCATAAAACAGCAAAAAGGCTCCGCAAAGCAGATGCGTTTGCAGGCAAAGGTCAATAAAATAAGGGCTAAATATGCCGGCGGCGGACGGGAAGCTCAGATGAAGATCTCCGAGGAAACGCAGGAGCTTTACAGACGGGAGGGCTTTAACCCTGCCTCGGCAGGCTGCGCTCCGCTTGTTTTGCAGCTTGTTGTTATGATGGGTCTTTACAACGCCATCTATGCTCCCATTTCAAAGGTTCTCATGTTCAAAGACGCGGTTATCGAAGAACTCAGAAGAGTGTATCTTACACTCCCGAACCTCGCAGCCAATGCGGAAAAAGACACATACAGAATGGAACTCAACATTCTCAACCGCTTTAACGAGATTATCCCGAACCTCAATTCCGAAATAGTATCGGGTGAAGATGTCAGCAAAATTCAGAGCTTCATAAGAAACTTCTCCGTTTTCGGTGTTAATCTTACCGAATTCCCGAAGGACTTTAAGGGCAGACCCGACGCGGCGCTCCTTATCCTTATCCCCATTTTGGCAGGTGTTTCGGCGCTTCTGACAGCGCTTTACAGCTACATAAAGCAGCGCAAGACAAACCCCGAAACCGCGAAAAATCCTGCTATGGGCTGCATGATGCTTTTCTCCCCGGCGATGAGCGCATATTTCGCTTATTCGCTTCCGGCAGGCGTTGGCTTCTACTGGATAATATCCAACATTCTTGCGTTTATTCAGACGATCGCGCTCGGCGCGGTGATAAAGCCCGAAAAGGTTATCGCCGGTCAGATGATAGACGAAACCGTAGAGCGGCGTTCGCGTGAAGCAAGCATAAAACAGCGTACCGAGATCTTAAAGGGCAACAAAACGGAATAGATCCCGAAAACGGTTATCTAAAAAGAAAGGAAACCCGTTATGATTATTGATCAGATAGCTACCGGTGCATCGGTGCCGGAGGCGGTCGAAGCGGCAAAAACGCTGCTCGCAGCCCCCGATGATGTCGAGCTGCACCAGGAAATATTGGAGCTTCCCAAAAAGAAGCTTTTCAAAAGCATTCCGGCAAAGGTCAGAGTTTGGTATGAAGTACCGGACGAAAAGCCCGCTGCCGCAGAGCCTGTTTCGGCTCCCGTAAAGAGCGAGCCTAAAAAGGCAAGCTTCGAAAAGAAACCCGCACCGGTTCAGAAAAAGCCGGCTGTTGAAAGAAAACCCTTCCAGCCCGAGAAAAAGGCTGCTCCGGCAGCTGCCGAGCCGGTAAAGGAGGAAGCCGCAGAGAAGCCTGCCGCTCCCGCACCCGTCGCTCCCACCGAAACACGCGTCCCGTTTGAAATTGACGAAAACGACAAGACCGTTCAGCTGCTCAGACTCATTGTCAAGGGTATGAACATCGAACAGTGTGATATAAAAGGCGAAAAGGTCGAGGAAACCGGTGAGATCATATACAATGTGTCATGCGGCGATGCCGACGGCGCTCTCATAGGCAGACGCGGCGAAACGCTTGATTCCATTCAGTATCTTCTCCGTCTTTCCCTTAACAAGGGCGTTGACGACGATAAACACCGCAAGGTTTCCGTAAATGTAGGAAACTACCGCGAAAAGAGAAACGAAAATCTCAGAGCTCTCGCAGCAAAGAGTGCGCGTCAGGTTCTCAAATACGGCAGAAACGCCGTACTTGACCCCATGAATCCGTATGAGAGAAGAATAATCCATACCGCGATTCAGGGAATTGAGGGTGTAACCTCTCATTCCGTCGGCTCGGACGGCAACCGTAAGGTCGTTATCTCGCTTGCAGAGGGCGTTCAGCCCACGCATCCGTCAAGGGGCGGTTACAACAACCGCGGCAAGGGCGGCTTCAACAAGGGCGGCTATAACAATAACCGCGGCGGCAGAGGAAACGGCAGAGGCGGCTATCAGAAGAGAGAGCCTTATAAGCCCTCCGTGACCCGTGAACCGCGCAAGGACAGCGCCGGAAGCCTTTACGGAAGAATCGATATTCCGAAAAAGACCGAGGAATAAGGCAGAATAATAACTGCCGCGCCCCGTGCGGACAAAAGAATAACTAAAAAATAAGACTGTATTTCGCAAGCTTGATTAAAATCGATATTTTGCGAGTGCAGTCTTTTTTTGCTTTAAATAAAGCGTTCGTCAAAAAGCGATTCTCTGTGAACTGTAAACAGAACAAAATAAAAACACGATTTTATTCTGATGAAGCGCCCTGAAAAAAACTCATCCCGGAATTTCAGGTGCTGTCGTACTTTTTGCACAGACGAAACATTTCTTGGTTTCGGCAGAGATATTCTCTTTGATTTTCTTTACGAAAATGATGAAAATTCGAGAACGCGTCCTCGTTTTTTTTTGCGGTAACATCACTCTTTACCCGTGAAATTGTTGAAAAGTGATCAATATTACGCTATCATAAAAATGTTTGAAGCTTTTATTTTTTTGAGGTTTGATTTATGAGAGAAAACAAGCGTATGGTTTATCTTTTTATTTTTGAGGTGCTTTTTGCAGTAATCGCGGCCGTAAGTTTTTTTGCTTACCGTCCGCTTTATGCCGCATGGAGCAGCATGGCGCTTATTGCCGTCACCGAAGGTGCCGCCGTTGCCGCTTCCGGCGGCTTGGCTGTCTGCGCTGTGTTGTCATCGCAAAAGCGCCGTTCGTCGAAAGCAGCCGCAGTGGCTGCCGTTTTGTCAATGCTCGTCTTTTTTCTGCTGTTGTTCGGCATAACATATCTCTTTAATAATGCTCTGAAAACGGGAGAGCAAACAGGGAATTATGATAAATAAGAAATGCTGCGGCAGGATATCAAAAATCCCGCCGCAGCTTTGCTTTTATGAAAAGATTTTGTATGGGAAAGACTGAATCCGACTGTGTGAAAAAATCTGTCGGGCTATGTGCTTTCGATGTTTTATATTTTAAGCGTCCAACCGAACCTGTCGGGCTTCTTGCCCCACTGGATTCCCGTCAGCTCGTCGTAGATATGCGAGGTAAGGCTGCCGGTCTTTCCGTTGTTGATGACAAACTCCTTGCCCTTGTAGACGAGCTTTCCTATCGGGGAAACTATCGCAGCCGTGCCGCAGCCCCATGCTTCTTCAAGCGTTCCGTTTTCAAGGGCCTGTATGACTTCGTCCACCGAAATGCGGCGTTCTTCGACCTCGTACCCCTCGGATGCGAGAAGCTCTATTATCGATTTTCTTGTAACCCCGGGCAGGACGGTGCCGATAAGGTCGGGCGTTACGATTTTTCCGTTCAGCTTGAACATGACATTCATCGAGCCGACTTCCTCAATGTATTTTCTCTCAACGCCGTCAAGCCACAGTACCTGTGTGTACCCGAGCTTCTCGGCTTTTTCGCCGGCTCTGTTCGCAGCCGCGTAGTTGCCGCCGCACTTTGTGTAGCCGGTGCCGCCGCGAACGGCGCGGACATCTTCGGTTTCTATCATGATCGAAACGGGGTCTATGCCCTCGTCATAATATGTGCCGGAGGGAGATGCGATTATCATGAACTTTACATCCTTTACTTTATGAAGCCCGAGGTTAGGCTCGCAGCCGAACATAAACGGACGGATGTAAAGAGAGGTTCCCTCCGCCGAGGGGACAAAACGGCTGTCCGTTCTCACAAATTCGGTTATCGCCTGCAAGGCGTCGTCCTCGTCCAGAGTGGGCAGAGTAAGGCGCAGGGCGGAGTTGTTCATTCTCTTTATGTTTTCGGTCGGGCGGAAGAGCTGCACCGTGCCGTCCGGCGTGCGGTATGCCTTCATGCCCTCGAAAATTTCAAGCCCGTAGTGAAATACCGTTGCAGCCGGGCTTATTGTAATATCGCCGTAGGGGACTATGCGCGCGTCGTGCCAGCCCTTGCCCTCGGTGTAATCCATGATAAACATATGGTCGGTAAATTTAACGCCGAAGCCGAGTTTTGTTTCATCAAGCGGCGGCGCAGGATTGGGATTTTTTGTTACTTTGATTTCCATTTCATTCGCTTCCCGTCAATTCATATGTCGGGAAAATCAGATTCCTTCCGTTTTCCCGATACGGAAATTATAAAATGAAGTGCGCCGTAAGTCAATACCGCTTGTTCGATTACTTTTATTAAATAATTTGAAAATAATTATAAAATACTTTAATCGACCTGTGTCTGTCGGGAATTCTTCGCCTGCTGCGTCTGTCCGGACAGCGGCTTTGCCGCGCCGTCGTGAAGTATCTCGTATTCGCCGCCGGGCAAAAGGGACGAAACCGTGACAAGCTCGTAGCCGTCGTTTATCAGGCTGTCGATTATCTGCGGCAGAGCCTTTGCCGTGTTTTCCTTGCCGAGGTGGAAAAGAATAATTGATCCGGGAACGGTGCTGTCATGGATGCGTTTTGCAATTTCCGCGGGCGTTTTACCCTTCCAGTCGATGCTGTCCGCGTTCCACTGAACGGTCGTCATGCCGAGGCTTTCGGCGGCTTCTATACAGTCGTTTGTGTACTCACCGGACGGTGCGCGGTACAGCTTGCAGTCAAGCCCCGTCAGCTTTTTTATTTCGTCATTGCAGTTTGTGATATCCGCGAGCAGTTCGGAGTAGCTTTGACGCGAGGGGGAGGCGTGCTTATCGGAATGATTGGCAGGCTCATGCCCGTCGTTAACTATTTTACGGACATCTTCGGGGTATTTGCGCGTATAGTCGCCCACAAAAAAGAAGGTGCATTTCACATTTCTTTCACGCAGAGTCTGTAAAACGCTGTCGGTCGTGGAGTCGTCCCATGCGCAGTTGAAGGTTATCGCGGCTTTTTTCTTGGCTGAAACGACTCTGTATACGGGGATCCGGCGTGCGGATGAAGCTGCACCCGCTGTGAGTGTGAGATAAAAGATCGCTGCGGCGATAAGCAGCCACACTGCGGACATGACGATAATAATTGTTTTATTTTTGGAAATTTTTCGATTTTTCACGGTTAGTTTTTCCTCCTGCTGCAAAAAATATATATTTCATGTTTTCTTTTCTATAAATATATGCTACATTAGTTTTGCCGATTACGGCAGAAAATTTTGTTAACGGGAGAAAATTATGCTGTATAAGAAAAATACCTCTTCGGCGCTTTCGGAGGAGCTTTTCAAATCCCCCACAAGCGAATACCGCGGCACGCCGTTCTGGGCGTGGAACGATGAGCTTACCCCGGAGGAGCTTTCGCGTCAGATAGATGTTTTCCGCGAAATGGGCTTCGGCGGCTTTCATATGCACGTGAGGACGGGGCTTAAAAACAAATATCTGAGCGATGAATATATGGAGCTTATCCGTCACTGCGTCGGAAAAGCGAAGTCGGACAGTATGCTTGCATGGCTTTACGACGAGGATCGCTGGCCCTCGGGCGCGGCAGGCGGCATGGTAACGCGCGACAATGAGAGCTACCGCGCGAAGGATCTGCTCTTTACGGATATGTTGGAGTTTTCCGGCAAGCCCGATATCGGGAGAAACGACGGCAGCGCACGAAACGGCGGCGGCAGACTTCTTGCCTGCTACGATATTGTTCTCAACGAGGACGGCACATTGAAAGCATATAACAGAGTCGACAAGGACGGCGAAGTGAAGGGGAGAAAGTGGTACGCCTTTGCCGAAACGAGCCGCCCCTCCTACTGGTACAACAACGGGACATATATTGACGCGCTCAACCCCGAGGCGGTCAAGCGCTTTGTAGAGGTAACGCACGAGCGTTACAGGGAAACGGTCGGAGATGAGTTCGATAAGACCGTACCTGCGATTTTTTCCGACGAGCCGCAGATGGTTCGCAAAAGAATGCTTGCAGACGCGTTCGGCAAGAACTGCAATGTTACAATGCCGTGGACGGATAACATGGAAGAAAAATACAAGGAGCGCTACGGCGAGGATATTCTCGACACGCTTCCCGAAATAATATGGGACACTCGCGGCGTGAGCCTTGCGCGTTACCGCTATCACGACTTTACCGCCGATCTGTTTGTCAGCGCCTTTGCCGATACGGTAGGCGGATGGTGCAATAAAAACGGCTTGGCTCTTACGGGTCACCTTGACGACGAACCCACGCTTTCCTCGCAGACAAGCGCTGTCGGCGACGCAATGCGTTCTTACCGTTCGTTCACCATTCCCGGTATAGATATGCTCTGCAACAACCACGAGTTCACCACCGCAAAGCAGGCGCAGAGTGCGGCGCACCAGTACGGAAGAGAGGGTGTTCTGTCCGAGCTTTACGGTGTCACATCGTGGGACTGCGATTTCAGAATATATAAACATCAGGGCGACTGGCAGGCGGCGCTCGGCGTTACCGTGCGCGTTCCGCACCTTGCTTGGTACGGAATGGAGGGCGAAGCAAAGCGCGATTACCCTGCGTCCATCTCATATCAGTCGCCGTGGTACGAAAAATACAGCGCGATAGAAAATCACTTCGCGCGCGTCAACACTGCCCTCACGCGCGGCAAGCCCGTAGTAAAGGTTGCTGTCGTTCACCCCGTGGAGAGCTTTTGGCTTTACTGGGGGCCGAACAACACCTCGGGGCTTATACGCGAGGACATGGATGAAAGATTCAAAAATGTCACCGAGTGGCTTCTCGGCGGCAGTATTGATTTTGATTTTATATGCGAGAGTGAACTGCCGCAATTGTGCGAAAAAGGCGGTGCGCCGCTCAAAGTCGGAAAAATGAGCTATGACGCGGTCATTCTTCCGGCAAACGAAACGCTGAGAAGCACGACTTACGACAGGCTCGAAGCCTTTGTAAACGAGGGCGGACACCTCTACATAATGGGCAAGGCTCCGACGCTTTGCGGCGCGATACCCTCCGACAGGGGCGCTCATCTTGCGGAAAAAGCGAAAAACATAGAAATTTCGCGTGCTGCGCTGCTTAAAGCTCTCGACTGCGAGAGGGAGGTTTCTATCTATTTCGGCGGCGGCAAGCTTGCGGGAAATATCTCCGACGAATACATATATCAGCTGCGCGAGGACAACGGCGCGAAGTGGCTGTTTGTCGCCCACACGCGTGAACCCAACA
This sequence comes from Clostridiaceae bacterium, assembly GCA_016297645.1. Taxonomy (GTDB): domain Bacteria; phylum Bacillota; class Clostridia; order Oscillospirales; family Acutalibacteraceae; genus RUG806. The sequence continues at coordinate 26,320 of JAEDGF010000016.1, read as the reverse complement.
GCCCCGATACGGACGGCAGTCAGATTTTGAAAATAAGCGTTAAGGGCGAATATGCCGTTAAAAAGTACGACACGGAAAACGGCACTATCCTTCCGTGGCAGGGAGAAATCCATGAAGGAGTGACGGACATCTTCGTTGAATTGTACGGCTACGATTCGGCTCTGTTCTGCCTTGAAAAGGGCGGGAATAAGATTGAGAGCAGGAACGCTGCGCAGAAAAAAGCAGCTGAAACGGACGGCAAAAAGCTTTTCGGCAATACCGTAAAATACCGTCTGAGCGAGGACAATGTTCTTCTGCTCGATTTTGCGGAGTTCAAATTCGCTTCCGACAAAGAATTTTCCCCGCGCGAGGAAATACTCCGGCTTGATAATATTCTGCGTGACCGCCTTTCGCTTCCGCACAGAAGCGGCAAGGTCGTTCAGCCATATGCGATAGAGGACGAAGCTATCCCCGAACACGCCGTTATCCGCTTCACCTTTGACAGTGAAATCGAATATGAGGGCGCTTCTCTCGCGTTGGAGGACGCTGCCGAAACGGAAATCGTTTTCAACGGTGAAAAGGTCGATAACACGGTTACGGGTAATTATGTTGATATCAAGATAGGCAAAGTGCACCTTTCCAAAATAAAGAAGGGTGTTAACGAGCTTATTCTGACAAAGCCGTTCGGCGCTCGTAAAAATATCGAAAATGTGTTTATTCTCGGTAAATTCGGTGTACGCATAACCGGCTCAGAGGCGACTGTAACGGCGCTGCCGGAGAGTATTCCGTTCGGTGATCTGACGCGGTACGGCTTCCCGTTCTACGGGGGAAACATAACCTATCTTCTCCCGTTCGAAACAAAAACGGGAAATGTAAATATTTGCTCTTCGTTCTACCGCGGAGCATTGCAGAGCGCTGCCGTAGACGGCGAGGAAAAGGGCAATATTATCTATCCGCCCTACACCCTTTCGCTCACGGGGCTTACCCCCGGGCAGCATGAGCTTGAACTCACGCTCTATATTCACCGCTACAACACCTTCGGACCGCTTCATCTGTCCGATGAGGAAGCCCACTGGCACGGACCGGGAGAGTGGCGTTCGGTGGATCGGGCGTGGAGCGACGAGTACATTCTGCGCCGTACGGGCGTGTTGAAGCATCCCGAAGTCAGCTGACAACAGAATAAAAAACGGGGGAACGCAGATATTTTTTTGCGTTCCCCTTGTTGCGACATAATATTTATGCGCTTTCCGTTATTATTATGAACGGAAGGCGTTTTTTATTTTTCGGGAGGTGAAAAAATGAAAATGCAATGCAAAAATAAAATACTCACGGTCTTTCTCGACGGCGAAATAGACCATCACTCCGCACCGTCTGTCAGAAATGCCGTTGACGAAGCCATTCTGTCCGATTCGCCGGAAAAGCTCGAGCTGGATTTTTCCGCCGTTACCTTTATGGACTCCTCCGGAATAGGTCTTATCATGGGGCGCTACAAGCTCATGAACGGGCGCGGCGGCATAGTCCGCGTTATCGGCTTAAAGAAGCGCGACAGGCGTATCGTTGAAATGTCCGGACTGAAAAAACTTATAGAAATTGGGTGAATAACATGAAAAAACTGAATACCTTTCGGCTCTCGTTTCCGTCAAAATCTCTTAACGAGGGCTTCTCGCGGGCGGTCACGGCAGCGTTTGCCGCCCTGTGCGACCCCACCGTTGAGGAAATATGCGACCTCAAAACGGCGGTGAGCGAAGCGGTCACGAACTGTATCGTGCACGCCTACCCGAACGGTGAGGGCGTTGTGTACATAGAAGGCACACTTTTTGAGGGAAATATCCTGAAAATTAAGATACGCGACAGGGGAGTCGGTATAAGCGACATAAAGCAGGCGATGGAGCCGCTGTACACAACAGCGGGCGACGACCGCTCCGGCTTGGGCTTTTGCGTTATGGAGAGCTTTTCCGATAAGGTCGGCGTGCGCTCAACGGTAGGAAAAGGCACCGTTGTAACGCTCACGAAGAAGCTCTCCGGAAAAGAAAAGCTATGAGCCTTGCATTGCAGAGCCACCCTCTTGTTATCGAAAACATGGGACTTGTTCACGCCTGCGCAAACCGTTTCCGCAACAGGGGAGTCCCGTATGACGACCTCTTTCAGGCGGGCTGCGTCGGGCTTATCAAGGCTGCGTCCGGGTTCGACGACACTCGCGGCTTCAAGTTCTCGACTTATGCCGTCCCGGCGATATTAGGTGAAATAAAACGGATATTCCGCGACGGCGGCAGCGTCAAAATAGGCAGAGCCGCAAAAGAGAAGGGACGGGAGCTGCTGAAAATTTACGAGCGGCTTGCCGATGAAAAAGGACGGGAGCCGGATATCTCGGAGGTGGCAAGGCTTGCCGGAACGGAGGTGACGGAGGCTGCATTGATACTGTCCGCGTCACTCCCTGCCGTGTCGCTCACCTCGCGTGAGGACAGCAGCGAGAACGATATCCCGGTGGAGTCGCCGGAGGAGAGCTGCGCCGAGCTGCTCGATCTCAACGACGCACTCGAACGGCTGAACGACGATGAACGGCAGCTGATAAAATGCCGCTATTTTGAGTTTATGACCCAGTGCGACACGGCAAAAACGCTCGGAATGACGCAGGTACAGGTGTCAAGGCGCGAAAAGGGGATTTTGTTAAAGCTCAGGAAAATGCTCGAATACGACAAAACGACATAGCCGGAACGCACGGGCTGTCAGGCGAAATGCTGTTTTGCCGCAGAAATAACATCCGGTGGGGGACAGGTTCTCGCAAACCGTCCCCTTGTTTTATATCCGTCGGCGACAAAATTTTCTTTGTTTTTGTTCAAAAAGAGGTTGACTTCTCGGTATTTATATTGTACTGTTGCCTTGGATGCCGGAAAAAGCGTTGCCCGTTTTATTCCGGCAGTCTGACGAGAGGAGAGATTTTAATTGCAGAATATTGTTCGCGTTGACGACGCGCCGTTTTCGGCTTCCGGCGGCGGCTTGATAAGCGACAGAGCCGCAATTCAGCAGGCGATAGACACTGTAAACAAGCTCGGTGGCGGAACGGTCGTTCTTTCCGCAGGAAAAACATATCTCAGCGGCGGCATTATACTTAAAAGTAATGTCGAGCTGCATTTTGAGGACGGAGCTGTGCTGCTTCAAAGCCCGGATCCGCACGACTATGTAAAGCCGGTAAAGGACGGCTACGAGCCGTACACTCCGCTTACCGGGCATAACTATTCCGATAAGATAAAGTGGAGCCATGTCTGGTACAAGAATTATCCGTTCATTTTTTCTCCCGAGGGCGCGCACGACATAGCCGTTACAGGCAGCGGCAGAATTCAGATGGACACGGTTTCGGACGAAAATACTGTCATGCGCATTTGTCCAATAGGCTTTTACCGTGTAAAGGGCGTTGTTATATCGGATGTTACGATAGCCGGTTATCACACCTATGCCATGATGCCGTACACGAGCGAACGGATACTGATAAAGAATGTAAAAATAGGCGAGTGGAGTCTGGGGAATTGTGACGGCGTTTGCCTTATGAACTGCCGCGATGTCCGCATTACCGGCTGTGATATGGACACGGGCGACGACTCCGTCTATATTTTCTCGTCTTACCGCGATCCGCGCGGCGGCGAATGGTGGTCGTCCGATGAACCGCAGCCGTCAACGCATATCGAAATCGACAATAACAGGCTCGTTTCAAACCGGTGCAAGGCATTTGCCATTATTCCGTGGGGAATAGACTGCCCGGAGCTTGAAAAAACAGAGATATCCGATGTGTATGTCCACGATAACTACATTCAGACTATGGGCGTGTGGCTCTATAACCCATATGCGGTGAGAAAGGACGATCCGCCTATAAAAAACCTCCGGCTCGAAAACAACAAGATAGACGCGATCGAAAAGAATTTCTTCGATACGGCTGTCAGCGGTGCGGTGGGCTTTCATTCCATGACGGCGCTTCATAACGGCAATTTGCGTGACGGCGACGCTTTTTGGCTCTCTTCCTGCGGTGAGGGCGGCTTTGCGGGCGTGGTGCGTCCGGAGAATGCAGGCATGCCGCTCGGCAGGATAGAAAGTGCGGACGGCGGTAGAGCGGCGCTGTATCAGGGGATATATATAAGAAACTGCGAAAAGCACACCTTCGCCGTCCGTGCAAGGTGCGATTACGGCAAGTGCCGCGTTTTTGTCCGCAATTCCGACAGCGGTGAGCTTATTGCTTCGCTTCCCGTTGACGGCGGCGAAGGCAGATACAGTCTGAGCTTTTCCGTTCCCGCGCCCGGTAACTGTGATATCGGAATCGAAACGGACGGCGAAACAAGCTCGTCCGCAATACTGTTCTCGGCGAACCTGTGCGGCGGCGACGGATTCCCCGGGTATTCCCGAGTCGAAAATGTGGACGACGGTGAAAAGATCATCTATTTTTACAAAGACTTCAAATATTAAGGAGGAAGAAAAATGGCTCAATTAAAAATGTACCGTCTTTGGAACACACCCGTTAAGGAATTGACGCTTCCCGAGGGGTATTCCTTCGTGCATTTTGTCCCCGGACGGGACGAACACGCATGGTGCGAATGCCTTCGCGGAGGAAATCTCATAGACACCCGTACCGATGAGGAGGCGTACCGCGACGAGATAATCAATTTTAAGGATATAGTTCCGGAAACGGATATCTGGTTTATTGATTACAACGGGGAACATATCGGTACCGCTACGGGCTTTATATTCCGTGATACAAACATAGGCGATATGCATCAGGTCGGCATAAAGAACGGCTTCAAGGGCAGAGGTCTTGCAAAATATCTGAACTATGTCGTTCTTTCCGACCTCAAAAAACGCGGAGCGCGGTTTGTTTCTCTTACGACCGGGGAAGCGCGTGTGCCTGCGCTTAAAGGCTACCTTTCGGCAGGATTTTTGCCGGTCGAATACGACGAGGGCATGGAGGAGAGATGGAAGGGAGTCATCAGCTCCTTCGGTATTGACAGCATTCAGATGCTCAACGAGGACGGAGAGCCTTACAAAATCATAACAAAGGACTGATTTTTGTCCGAACCGCACCGGTGCTTACTGGCTTGACGGGCCGCTGTCCGTCAGACTGCGCCGGTGCTTTTTTTGCGCTCGAAATCATAGGAAATCCGCAGAATTTACAGCGGAAAATTTTCGGCAAAATGACGAAAACGGGTGTGTATTTTTGGTTAACTTTTATGTCCCTAAAACGGAGTTTTTCTTGACTTTCATTATATATAATGTTAAAATATTAATTGTTCGGTGTAATGCGGATTTTGTGATACACCCGGGCGCGTGTAAAATTTATTTACGGGTTTTCTTTTTCGAATTTTTAATTTTCACGGCTTCGTTCATGTTCTTTTCCCGCTTTTTTCTCAGCTCTTCGGCGAGAAAACAAAAAGCCCGGAAAAACGGCGATTTTTCGCAAAATCTTTTGAAAAAAAGTATTGACACTGTGTTCCTATTATGTTATATTATAGCGGTGCTTGGACGCGGGGCGTATTATGCCCGTGCGTGATCCAGGCTGATATGCGATGATGCGGGAGGTGACTGCGCTCGGACGCAGATAATTTCCGCGGAGTATGTCCGATTTAAAACCGGGCGAAGTAAACCGTATGCAGGGTGGGTCTGTGCCTTAACCGGACCTGCCGTATGCTGCTGCGGCGAAAATTTTCTTCATTGAAGTCCGGAATATCTTGCGGGTTCCGGATTTTAAAAATGAACGGCGCGAATAACCCGGCGCCGTGTGAAAATTTTCATTCAGACAGCCCGCCAAATCTACAAGGAGGCGTACCTATGGCAGTTAAGGAAAAAATGCGAATCAGACTCAAAGGCTACGATCATACGCTCGTAGACAAGGCAGCGGAGAGAATAGTTGAAGCGGCTAAGCGCACGGGCGCTGCTGTTTCGGGTCCCGTTCCGCTCCCCACCGAGAAGGAAATTGTTACTATCCTTCGCGCTGTTCACAAGTATAAGGATTCGAGAGAACAGTTCGAGCAGCGCACACACAAAAGACTCATAGATATTATCAGACCGTCGGCTAAAACCACCGACGCGCTGTCAAATCTTGAGCTTCCCGCCGGCGTTGATATCGAAATCAAAATGATGTGATTTCGGTCACCTATATACAGTAGGCACCGCAGGTCAAGTTGACAACAGTCAACCAATAATCTGACAGGAGGAAAATCAGAATGCAAAAAGGTCTTATCGGAAAGAAAATCGGCATGACACAGCTTTTTGACGAAAAGGGAAATGTTGTTCCCGTAACCGTTCTTGAAGTCGGTCCCTGTGCCGCAGTCCAGAAAAAGACAATCGAGAAGGACGGCTACGAGGCTGTTCAGCTCGGATACGGCGACATCAAAGCCAGCCGTGTAAACAAGCCCATGGGAGGACACTTCAAGAAGGCTGATGTAGCCCCCAAGAAGGTTCTCAGAGAATTCAGATTCGCCGATTGCTCGGCAGTAAATGTGGGCGATGTTCTTAAAGCAGACATCTTCGCCGCAGGCGACAAGGTCGATGTTTGCGGCACCGGAAAAGGTAAAGGCTACGCCGGTGCGATCAAGAGATGGAATTTCGGCAGACTCGTCGAGTCCCACGGTACCGGCCCCGTCGCAAGACATCAGGGCTCCATGGGCGCCTGCTCCGACCCGTCCCGTGTTTTTAAGGGAAAGAAGATGCCCGGTCATCTCGGTGCGGAGAGAGTCACAATTCAGAATCTCGAAGTAATTAAGGTAGACGCTGAAAACAATCTTATCGCTGTTAAGGGCGCTGTTCCCGGAGCAAGAAACGGTATCATTGTTATCACCGATGCCGTCAAGAAAGCGTAAGGAGGGAATTGAAGATGCCTAAAATCGATGTATTTAACAAGACAGGCGAGAAGGTGTCGGAGCTGGAGCTTAACGAAGCTGTGTTCTCAATAGAACCCAATGTTACGGCTATGCACACCGCGGTTGTCAATTATCTCGCAAATCAGCGTCAGGGTACTCAGTCCACTCTCACCCGTGCAGAAGTAAGCGGCGGCGGCAAAAAGCCGTGGCGTCAGAAGGGTACAGGCCGCGCCCGTCAGGGTTCGACAAGAGCTCCCCAGTGGTATCACGGCGGTATCGCTCACGGCCCCAAGCCCCGCGATTACAGATTTGCTATCCCGAAGAAGGTTAAGCGCCTTGCTCTTAAATCCGCTCTTTCTTCAAAATTCGCGGCAAGCGAGATGGTTGTTCTCGACGAGTTCAAGCTTGACGCTATCAAGACCAAAGAGGTCGTAAAGGTTCTTGCGGCTCTCAAAACCGGCAAAAAGACTCTTATCGTTCTCAACGAGAAGGATGATGTCGTTTATCGCAGCGCGAGAAATATCGCCGGCGTAAAGGTCATTCCCGTAAACACCATCAATGTTTACGATGTTCTCAACGCTGATACGGTTCTGTTCGTTAAAGACGCCGTAGCAAAAGTCGAGGAGGTATATGCATAATGGAAAAGTTTGCACAGGACATTATCCTCAAACCCGTAGTTACGGAAGAGAGCATGATGGGTACCTCAATGAAAAAATACACATTCATCGTTGCCAAGGACGCTAACAAAGTCGAGATAGCTAAGGCTGTCGAAAAGCTTTTCGGCGTTAAGGTCAAGAGTGTAAATACGATAAATGTCAGCGGACATCTTCGCCGTTACGGTCGTTTCGAAGGCTACAAGCCCTCCAAGAAAAAAGCGATTGTTACATTAACCGAGGAATCCAAGACGATCGAGTTCTTTGACGGTATGTTTTAATTGACTTTCCGGTAAGGCGATGTATGGTTTTAGCCGACCGCTAAGCCCCCGGAACAGATACTTTAATCCATGAAAGGTATGTGACAATAAAATGGCTATAAAAGTCTACAAGCCGACTACTAACGGTCGCCGCAATATGTCCACTACGGACTATTCAAAGCTGTCAAAGGTCGCTCCCGAAAGAAGCCTTCTTGAACCCCTCAAAAAGACTTCCGGCAGAAATTCCTACGGCAGAATCACCGTTCGCCATCACGGCGGCGGCAATCGCATTAAATACCGTGTCGTTGATTTCAAGAGAAACAAAGTCGGTATGTTCGCAGAAGTAAAAACATTAGAATACGATCCCAACCGTTCGGCTTTCATCGCTCTCATCCAGTATGAGGACGGCGTAAAGAGCTACATTCTCGCTCCCACGGGTCTTTCGGTAGGCGATAAGGTCATCGCAGGTGCCGATGCCGACATTAAGCCCGGCAACGCACTTCCCCTTGCAAATATCCCCACCGGTACATTCGTTCACAATGTTGAGCTTTATCCCGGCAGAGGCGGTCAGATGGCAAGAGCAGCAGGTAATGCCGCTCAGCTTATGGCAAAAGAAGGCAAGTACGCTCTTCTTCGTCTTCCCTCCGGTGAGCTTCGCAATGTTTCGGCTGACTGCATGGCTACGATCGGAACAGTAAGCAACGAAGATCACATCAATGTTAAGATAGGTAAAGCCGGACGCACCCGTCACATGGGTATCCGTCCCACAGTCCGCGGTTCCGTCATGAACCCGAACGACCACCCCCACGGCGGTGGTGAAGGTAAGTCACCTATCGGCCGTCCCGGTCCTGTTACCCCTTGGGGCAAGCCTGCTCTCGGTTACAAGACGCGTGCTAAGCATAAGCGCTCCGATAAGCTCATCGTTAAGCGCTGCAATGACAAATAAACGGAAAGGAGCGATAAATTATGGGCAGAAGTGTTAAAAAAGGACCTTTTGTACAGCAGAAGCTCTACGACAGAGTTGTAGAGATGAATAACAAGGGCGAAAAAATCGTTCTTAAAACTTGGAGCCGCAGCTCCACTATCTTCCCTGAGTTTGTTGGCCATACCTTTGCCGTTCACGACGGACGCAAGCATGTGCCGGTATATGTTACCGAGGACATGGTAGGTCACAAGCTCGGTGAGTTTGCTCCCACGAGAACCTTCAAGGGTCACGCCGGAAGCAAGACATCAAACAACGGTAAATAAGCCGAAAGGAGTGTCAATAAATGGAAGCAAGAGCAAAAGCGACATTTGAGCGCATAGCTCCCCGTAAGGTTCAGTGCGTGCTTGACCTTATCAGAAATAAGCCCGCAGACGAAGCTGCCGCAATCCTTAAATACACACCCAAGGCTGCGTGTGAACCCGTTGCAAAGCTTCTTAAATCTGCAATGGCAAATGCAGAAAATAACTTCGATATGGATGTCAGCCGTCTTTATGTTGCCGAATGCAGCGTTTCTCAGGGTCCCACTCTTAAAAGAATTCGTCCCAGAGCACACGGCAGAGCCTTCCGCATAAACAAGAAGTCATCACACATCTCCCTCGTTCTCAGGGAAAAAGAGTAATTCGGAAGGAGGAAATAAACAATGGGACAGAAAATCAATCCTACCGGTTTGAGAATCGGTGTAATTAAAGATTGGGAATCTCGCTGGTATGCAGACAAAGCTACATTCGGTGATACGCTCGTTGCCGATTATGAGGTAAGAGAATACCTTCTCAAAGCCCTCAATTCCGCAGGCGTTCCCAAGATCGAGATCGAACGCGACCCCAAGAGAATTCGTATCAATATCCATTGCGCAAAGCCCGGTATGGTTATCGGTAAGGGCGGCGCCGAGATCGAAAAGATCAAGGCTACCTGCAAAAAGATGCTCGGCGCAGATAAAGATGTATTTATAAACATCATCGAAATCAAGCAGCCCGACCTTGATGCACAGCTCGTTGCCGAGAAGATCGCTCTCCAACTCGAAAAGAGAGTTTCCTTCCGCAGAGCCGTTAAGCAGGCTATCGGCAGCACTATGCGTCTTGGTGCAAACGGTATCAAGGTTCAGTGCGGCGGCCGTCTCGGCGGTGCCGAAATAGCTCGTTCCGAAACATACAAAGAGGGAACAATTCCGCTTCAAACGATCAGAGCCGACATCGACTACGGCTTTGCTGAGGCAAAAACCACCTACGGCAGAATAGGTGTTAAAGTATGGATCTACAAAGGTGAGGTTCTTCACGAACAGGCACCTAAGCAGAGAAGAGACAGGAGGGCGTAAGATATGTTATTGCCTAAGCGTGTAAAATACCGCAGACAGCAGCGCGGCCGTCTTAAAGGCGAAGCTCATCGCGGCAACAAAGTTAATTACGGTGATTACGGCCTTGTGGCTCTCGAACCCGCATGGATCACCTCAAACCAGATCGAAGCCGCCCGTATCGCTATGACAAGATACATCAAGCGTGGCGGTCAGGTTTGGATCAAAATATTCCCCGACAAGCCCATCACCGAGAAGCCTGCCGAAACACGAATGGGTTCCGGTAAAGGTTCGCCCGAGTATTGGGTAGCAGTAGTAAAGCCCGGCAGAGTTATGTTTGAAATTGCCGGTGTTGCCGAGGAGACAGCTCGCGAGGCTATGCGTCTTGCAGCAAACAAACTTCCTATCAAATGTAAGTTTGTAACAAAAGCAGAACAGGGTGGTGAAGCCGAATGAAAGCCAGTGAAATAAGATCGATGTCCGCTGCGGAGTTGGATGCTAAGCTCCTTGAATTAAAGGACGAGCTTTTCAAGCTGCGCTTCCAGCAGGCCATCAACCAGCTCGATAACCCCATGCGTATCAGTGCCGTCAAGAAGGACATCGCGCGCATTCTCACAGTTAAGAGAGACGCCGAACTTCACGGCAAGAACGCCTGAGAAAGGGAGGACAGCTAAATGGAAAGAAATTTAAGAAAAACCCGCGTCGGTATCGTTGCCAGCGACAAGATGGATAAGACCGTTGTTGTTGCAGTTAAAGATAAGGTTAAGCATCCTCTTTACAACAAGATCGTTAACCATACCATCAAACTCAAAGCACACGACGAAAAGAACGAGTGCGGCGTCGGTGACCGCGTACTTCTCATGGAAACCCGTCCTCTTTCGAAAGACAAGAGATGGCGTGTAGTTGAGATCATCGAGAAGGCTAAATAAGTAAGGAGGCACATTTATGATTCAGCAGCAAACTCTGCTTAAAGTAGCCGATAATACCGGTGCTAAGGAGCTTATGTGCATCCGAGTACTCGGCGGTACAGGCAGAAAGTATGCCAACATCGGGGATGTTATAGTAGCCTCCGTTAAAAAGGCTACACCCGGCGGCGTTGTTAAAAAAGGCGATGTCGTTAAGGCTGTTGTCGTTCGCTCCGTAAAGGGCGTACGCAGAGATGACGGCACATACATCCGTTTCGACGAGAACGCAGCCGTTATCATCAAGGAAGACAAAAACCCCAAGGGAACCCGTATTTTCGGGCCGGTAGCAAGAGAGCTTCGTGATAAGGATTACACCAAGATCCTCAGCCTCGCTCCCGAAGTACTTTAATGGAGGGCGACTTAGAGATGAGTAACAAAGTTCATGTAAAGACCGGCGATACCGTAATGGTCATCAACGGTAAAGACAGAGGCAAGACCGGTAAAGTCCTTCAAGTTTCCCCCAAAGAGGGCAAGGTCATTGTCGAAAAAGTAAATATCGTTAAGAAGCACGTTAAGCCCAGACAGATGGGCGAGCCCGGCGGCATCATAGAAGCGGAAAGCGCTCTCTATGCCGACAAGGTTCAGCTCGTTTGCCCCAAATGCGGCAAGGCTACAAGAGTCGGCCGTGTTATCGACGGCGACAAGAAGCTTCGCGTCTGCAAAAAGTGCGGCGCTCACTTTGAATAAGTAAGGAGGACATTAAAATGGCAAGATTGAAAACAATGTATAAGTCAGATGTCGCTCCCGCACTTATGAAGAAGTTCGGCTACAAGAGCGTCATGCAGATCCCTAAGATCGACAAAGTCGTTATCAATGTCGGCTGCGGCGAAGCCAAGGATAACCCCAAGGCTGTTGACGCAATCGTCGGCGACATTGCAAAGATAACCGGTCAGAAGCCCGTTATCTGCCTTGCAAAGAAGTCGGTCGCAAACTTCAAACTCCGTGAGGGTATGCCCAACGGCGTTAAGGTAACTCTCAGAGGCGACAAGATGTATGAGTTCCTCGACAGACTCTTCAATCTCGCTCTTCCCAGAGTCCGTGACTTCCGTGGAATTAACCCCAATTCCTTCGACGGCAGAGGCAACTACTCCCTCGGCGTTAAGGAACAGCTTATATTCCCCGAAATCGAATACGATAAGGTCGACAAGGTCCGCGGTATGGATATCTGCGTGGTAACCACCGCTCAGACCGACGAAGAAGCAAAAGAGCTCCTCACACTCATGGGCGCTCCGTTTGCGAAATAAGGAGGGGTAAGAAATGGCAAAGACATCAATGAAAGTTAAGCAGGCTCGCCCTGCCAAGTATTCAACCAGAGCTTATAACAGATGCAAGATTTGCGGAAGACCCCACGCTTATTTGCGTAAATACGGTGTATGCCGTATCTGCTTCAGAGAGCTTGCTCATGCCGGACAGATTCCCGGCGTAAAGAAATCAAGCTGGTAATTATCGTAAAAGGAGGTTTACGGCAATGCAGATTACCGATCCCATCGCTGATATGCTTACAAGAATCCGTAATGCAAACTCAGCAAAGCACGACACGGTCAGCATTCCTGCTTCAAACATGAAGAAGGCTATTGCTCAGATCCTTGTCGATGAGGGTTACATCAAAAGTTTCAAGGTAATTGAGGACGGCAAACAGGGCGTCATCGAGATCGCTCTCAAATACGGTCCCAACAAGAGCCGCGTTTTGCTCGGCTTGCGCAGAGTTTCAAAGCCCGGTCTGCGTATATACACGGATTGCGAGAATATGCCCAAGGTCATGAAAGGCCTCGGCGTTGCAATTCTCTCAACCTCGAAGGGTATTATGACTGATAAGGACGCCCGTAAGGCTAATGTCGGCGGCGAAGTCCTTGCGTTTATTTGGTAAGGAGGTACAAAGGGATGTCGCGTATAGGCAGAAAACCCATAGCTGTTCCGGCCGGTGTTGATGTTGTTGTAGACGGCAGCACCGTAACCGTAAAGGGTCCCAAGGGTACACTTACCGGAACATTTAATCCCAACATGACGATTTCTCTTGACAACGGCGAAGTTACGGTCACCCGTCCCAACGACGATAAGGAAAACCGTTCTCTTCACGGTCTTACGAGAACTCTCATCGCAAACATGATAGAAGGCGTTCACAACGGCTTCAAAAAGGAGCTTGAAATTGTAGGTATCGGTTACCGTGCAGCTATGCAGGGTACAGCCCTTCAACTCAATGTCGGCTTCTCGCATCAGGTGGTCATGACGCCTCCCGAAGGCATCAAGATCGAAGTTCCCGCACCCAACCAGATCGTTATTTCCGGCTATGACAAACAGCTTGTCGGTCAGTTCGCATCAGAGGTAAGAGGCGTTCGTCCTCCCGAACCCTATAAGGGCAAGGGCATCAAGTATGCGAACGAGGTTATCCGCCGCAAGGAAGGTAAAGCCGGTAAGGGCGGCAAATAATATAAGGAGGATACTTTTATGGTTAACAGACCTAATACAAAAAAGGCAAGACTGGCTCGTCATAAAAGAGTCCGCGGTAAGATCAGCGGCACTGCCGAGTGTCCTCGCCTTAATGTTTTCCGCTCTCTCAAACACATCTATGCTCAGCTTATTGATGATGATAAGGGCGTAACGCTTGCAAGTGCTTCAACTGCCGAAAAGGGCTTTGAGGAGTACGGCGGAAACATCGACGCCGCAAAGAAGGTCGGCAAGCTTCTTGCCGAAAGAGCGGCAGCGAAGAACATCACCGAGTGTGTGTTCGATCGCGGCGGTTACATCTATCACGGCCGTGTCCAGGGCTTGGCCGAAGGCGCTCGTGAGGGCGGTCTTAAATTCTGATAAAAGGAGGAATTAACTTTGGCTAAGTTTGAAACACAAAAAGATTCAGAGTACCAGGAGAGAGTTGTTGCTCTCAACCGTGTATCCAAGACGGTTAAGGGCGGTCGTATCTACAAGTTCGCTGCTCTCGTAGTCGTCGGAGACGGTAAGGGTACAATCGGTTTCGGTCTCGGCAAATCCGGCGAAGTTCCGGATGCTATCCGCAAGGGTATTGAGGACGCTAAAAAGAACTTCATCAAGGTTTCTCTTAAAGGAACGACTATTCCTCATGAGATCATCGGTAAGTTCGGCGCAGGCGTTGTTCTTCTCAAACCCGCCGCACCCGGTACCGGAGTTATCGCCGGCGGTCCCGTCCGTGCCGTTGTTGAAACAGTCGGCATCAAGGACATCAGAACAAAGGCTCTCCGTTCCAATAACCCCTGCAATGTTGTAAGGGCTACTCTCAACGGTCTTTCACTTCTCCGCACGGCTGACGAAGTCGCTGCCGTAAGAGGTAAGAGCGTTAAAGAAATTTTAGGTTAAGGAGTGAACAGTAATGGCTGACATTAAGATCAAGCTTAAAAAGAGCCTTATCGGCTGCAAGAAAGACCAGATCGCCACTGCGGCTTCACTCGGTCTTCGCAAAATCGGTGACATTACCGTTCAGCCCGATAACGCACAGACAAAGGGTAAAATACACAAGATCGGTTTCCTTCTTGAAGTTACCGAAGGCTAAGAGCAGAAAGGATCACTTATTATGAAAATTCACGAGTTATCGCCTGCTCCCGGTTCAACAAAGCCGGTAAAGCGTATAGGCAGAGGACCCGCATCCGGCCAGGGCAAAACCGCCGGTAAGGGTCACAAAGGTCAGAAGGCAAGAGCAGGTCACGGTATGCGTCCCGGCTTTGAAGGCGGTCAGATGCCCCTTCAAAGACGCCTTCCCAAGAGAGGCTTCAATAACATCTTCGCAAAAGAAATTGCTATCGTCAATGTCGCAGCTCTCGAAGAAAAGTTCGAGTCCGGCGCAGTAATCGACGCAGAAGCACTTCTTGCAAGCGGACTTGTTAAGAAACAGCTTGACGGTATTAAAGTTCTCGGCTTCGGCGAGCTTACCAAGAAGTTCACCGTAAAAGCCAACGCCTTCTCCGCAGAGGCAAAAGCAAAAATCGAGGCGGCAGGCGGCACGGCGGAAATCGTCGGCTGATTCCTGTCAGTCCCAAGGCTTTTAGTTGATACGGAAAAGGAAAGGAGCGAACTACCACATGTTAAGAACATTTGTTAACGCATGGAAAATACCCGAGCTTCGTAAAAAGATTATTTTTACAATCTTTATTCTCTTTGCGTTCAGACTGGGTTGTGCTATCCCCGTTCCGTTCATTTCGATAACCGGAGATAACGGACTCATCGGCGATAACACCGCCACATTCCTCAACTACCTTTCGATGATGACCGGTGATGCGTTCAACTACGGCCGTGTGTTTGCCCTCGGCATCACACCGTACATCAACTCATCAATTATATTGCAGCTTCTTGCTGTTGCTATTCCGGCGCTCGAAAAACTCGGCCACGATGAGGAGGGCCGTAAAAAGATGGCTGCCATCACCCGTTATGTTACTATCGGTCTTGCAGTTCTCCAAGGTATTGCATACTATGTTTACATTTGGAGCCAGAAGGGAATGCTTACCGGTGACGCAAACGGCAACCCCTACACAGGCGGCTGGGCAGTTCTCCAAGGTGTGTTTATCGTAGCAGTGCTTACGGCAGGCTCCGCGCTTGTTATGTGGCTCGGCGAACAGATAAACGACAAGGGTATCGGCAACGGTATTTCACTTATACTTTTCGCAGGTATCGTTTCAAGACTTCCGCAGACTCTTTATACCATCATTATTAAACCCTATGCACAGGGCGGTTGGTATTACCTCGTTTCCACGCTCACCATCATCTTTATGCTTGCAATGATCGCTTACATTGTATGGATGGATGCTGCGGAGCGCAGAATCCCCGTTCAGTATGCAAAGAGAGTCGTCGGCAGAAAGATGTACGGCGGTCAGAGCTCGAACATTCCGATCAAGGTAAATATGTCCGGCGTTCTCCCCGTAATCTTTGCTTCCTCGATTCTTTCGCTTCCTCCCACGATCGAAATGTTCGTTCAGAACAAGATCAAGGAAGGTTCCTTCTGGAACACCTTCTTCGGCTGGTTCAAGGCTGATCACTGGGTCTACGGAATCATCTATTTTGTACTCATAATCTTTTTCGCGTACTTCTATGCTTCAATCCAGTACAACCCCGTAGAGATGGCAAACAACCTCGCAAAGAACTCCGGTATGATTCCCGGCATCCGTTCGGGCAGACCTACCGCAGACTACATTGCAAAGGTTATCTCGAAGATAGTGCTTCTCGGCGCTCTTATGATAAGCGTTGTTGCACTCTTCCCCATTCTCTACTCGCAGATCACCTCGGCTGTTAAGTATCCTGCCGATGTTTCGATAGGCGGCACATCGATAATCATTCTTGTCGGAGTTGCTCTCGAAACCGTTCAGCAGCTTGAAAGCCAGATGATGATGCGCCACTACAAGGGCTTCCTTGATTAAGGAGAAACCGATGAACATAATCTTTCTCGGCGCCCCCGGCGCAGGTAAGGGTACACAGGCGGAGATAGTGAGCAAAAAGCTCTCTATCCCCACGGTATCCACCGGAAACATTATCCGTGCCGCTCTCAAAGACGAAACGGAAATGGGACTTAAAGCAAAAGAATACATCGAAGCCGGCAAGCTCGTTCCCGATGATGTCGTTATCGGTATCATCAAGGACAGACTTTCCGAAAGCGATTGCGCAAAGGGTTTTATTCTCGACGGTTTTCCGCGCACCATACCTCAGGCAAAAGCGCTTGACGATATGGGTATCGTAATAGACAAGGTTATCGACATCGAAGTTGCCGATGAAAACATCGCAAAGAGAATGTCCGGACGCCGCGTCTGCAAGAGCTGCGGAAGCTCCTATCACACCGAGTACAAAAAACCTGCCAAAGAAGGCGTGTGCAACGCCTGCGGCGGCGAACTCGTCCGCAGAAAGGACGATGCTCCCGAAACGGTTCTCGAAAGACTCAAAGTTTACCACGAGGAAACAGAGCCGCTGAAAGAGTATTATGCGAGCAAGGGTAAGCTCGTTATTGTTGAGGGACAGGAAGAAGTAAGCGATACTACCGCCCTCACCCTCAAAGCATTGGAGGATTAAGCATGATAGTGCTGAAAACACGCCGCGAATTAGAGCTTATGCGTGAGGCGGGAAGAATTTCCGCACAAGCACTTAAACTCGCAGGGGAGGCGGTGGCTCCCGGAGTCACCACCGCTGAAATTGATAAGGTCGCGTTCGACTATATCAAGAGTCAGGGAGCGACACCGTCGTTTCTTAACTACAACGGCTTCCCGGCGACTGCATGCATTTCCATAAACAAAGAAGTCATTCATGGAATACCCGATCGTCACCATATTATCCGCGAGGGCGATATCGTAAGCATTGACCTCGGAGCCGTCTACGAAGGTTTCCACGGCGACAATGCTTACACCTTTGCCTGCGGTAAGATATCCCCGGCTGCCGAGCGGCTGTGCAACACCACAAGAGAGGCGCTTTATGAGGGTCTTAAAAAGGCTGTTGCAGGAAACAGACTGGGCGATATCGGACACGCGGTAGAACAGTACTGCGTTTCGCGCGGCTACGGTGTAGTACGCGAATACACGGGACACGGCGTGGGTAAACATCTCCATGAGGACCCTTCGGTTCCGAACTACGGAACACCCGGTAAGGGCGTAAGGCTTATCCCCGGCATGACTATTGCAATAGAACCCATGATCAATGAAGGTACCGAAGATGTCAGGGTTCTGAAAAACGGTTGGACGGTAGTTACCGCCGACGGTCGTCTTTCAGCTCATTTCGAACATACGGTTGCCATCACCGACGGCGAGTGCGTGATACTCACTCTGCCCGATCGATGATGAGGTAAACTTTTATGTTTGAAATACATCAGACGGTAATTTCAGGCAGCGGCAGGGACGGCGGAAGCCTTCTCGCAGTCGTTGCGGTTGATGATGAATATGTTTATGTGTGCGACGGAAAAAGGCGTCCGCTTGATAACCCGAAGCGGAAAAATCCCGTTCATCTCGTTTCGCTTGACGAGCGTCTGAACGACGAAGCCTTCCGTTCCGACCGCGCGCTGCGCAAGGCTCTTGCTCAGGTAAGGGCAAAACATAATAAGGAGTAAATGTTATGTCAAAACAGGATAATATCGAAATCGAAGGTACCGTTGTCGAGGCTCTCCCGAACGCTGCGTTCAAGGTTCAGCTCGAAAACGGCAAGGTGATTCTTGCTCACATCTCCGGAAAGCTCAGAATGAACTACATTCGTATTCTTCCGGGCGACAAGGTCACCGTTGAACTCTCACCCTACGATCTCACTAAGGGACGCATCACTTGGCGTTCCAAATAAGCAATAATTTAAGGAGGTATTCACAATGAAAGTCAGACCTTCTGTAAAGAAAATTTGCGAGAAGTGCAAAATCATTAAGCGCAAGGGAAAAGTCATGGTTATCTGCGAAAATCCCAAGCATAAGCAGCGTCAGGGTTAAGCCTGCCGCAACAACCTATTAATGGAGGTGCAACTGACAAATGGCGCGTATATCCGGTATTGACCTTCCGAGAGATAAAAGAATTGAGATTGCTCTCACATATATCTACGGTATCGGTCGTAAAACTGCAAGCGACATTATAAAGGCAACAGGTGTTGATCCCGACATCAGAGTCAAGGATCTCACCGAGGACGATGTTTCAAAACTTCGTGAATACATCGACCATCATGTAAAAGTCGAAGGCGATCTCGTAAGAGAAACCCAGTACGACATTAAAAGACTTATCGACATTGGCTGCTATCGCGGCATCCGCCACCGCAAGGGACTTCCCGTAAGAGGTCAGCGTTCCAAGACAAACGCCCGTACCCGTAAAGGTCCCAAGAAGACGATAGCAAACAAGAAGAAGTAAGGAGGGTAAAGTATGGCTACTAAGACAGTCGCTAAAAAAGGCGCAACACGCAAACGCCGTGAGCGTAAAAATATCGATCGTGGTGCAGTTCATATTCAGTCCACCTTCAATAATACTATCGTTACGATCTCCGATACTCTCGGCAACACCGTTTCGTGGGCTTCCGCCGGCGAAATGGGATTCAGAGGATCGAAGAAGTCCACTCCGTTTGCCGCACAGACCGCAGCTGAAACAGCAGCGACAGCAGCAATGGAGCATGGCATGAAGACCGTTGAGGTTTTCGTCAAAGGCCCCGGCCAGGGCAGAGAAGCTGCTATCAGAGCACTTCAAACCGCAGGCTTGGAGGTTACGATGATCAAGGATGTAACTCCCATTCCTCATAACGGCTGCCGTCCTCCCAAAAGAAGACGCGTATAATCATTCAGGAGGTATAATAAAATGGCAAGATATACCGGTGCGGTGTGCAAACTCTGCCGCCGTGAAGGCAAAAAGCTTTTCTTGAAGGGCGATCGCTGCTATTCAGGCAAGTGCGCGCTTGACCGCCGCGCTTACGCTCCCGGACAGCATGGCCAGAGCCGTAAAAAGACTTCCGAATACGGCACTCAGCTTCGTACGAAGCAGACCGCAAGAAGATACTACGGCGTAAACGAGAGCCAGTTCAGAAAGTATTTCGCAATGGCTGAAAAACAGCCCGGCATGACAGGTGAAAACCTTCTCCGTATCTGTGAATCCAGACTTGACAACATTGTTTATCTTCTCGGTTGGGCTTCCTCCCGTGCAGAAGCAAGACAGCTTGTCAACCACGGTCACTTCACCGTTAACGGCAGAAAGGTAAATATCCCTTCATATCTCTGCAAAGCAGGCGAAACGCTTGCTATCAGAAAGAACAGCCTCGACAGCGACAAGTTCAAGGCTGTACTTGAAGCAAACGCTTCAAGACCCATACCGGCATGGCTCGAACTCGACGCCGACAACAACACAGCTAAGGTCGTTTCTCTTCCCGAAAGAGATCAGATCCTCGCTCCCGTTGAAGAGCACTACATCGTCGAGCTTTATTCTAAGTAATAACAGCTTAACCCGCAGTATATTACACTTCACTACAATAATACTAAGGAGGGTTTTGAATGATTGGTATTGAAAAGCCCGGCATTACGGCTGTTGACCTCTCCAAGGACGGCTCCGGTTCTCACGGTAAATTCGTTCTTGAACCCCTCGAAAGAGGCTTCGGCACAACAATAGGAAACAGCCTGCGCCGCGTTCTTTTGTCCTCTCTCAAAGGCTACGCCATCACGACCGTTAAGATCGACGGTGTACTTCATGAGTTCTCAACAATTGAAGGTGTGAAAGAGGATGTTACGGAAATCGTCCTTAACTTAAAGAGCGTTATTCTTAAAATACAGGGCAATGGCCCCAAGACGCTGTATATTGATGTGAGCAACGCAACAGAGATCACCGCAGGTGACATTCAGGCTGACAGTGAGGTAGAGATACTCAATCCCGATTGGCACATTGCAACTCTCAGCAAAGACGCTCATGTTCATATGGAGCTTACCGCCGATATAGGCAGGGGTTATGTTTCGGCTGAGCGTAATAAGGCGCTGATCAATCCGCCGATAGGCGTGATTGCCATCGACTCCATTTACACTCCCGTAAATAAAGTAAATTACACTGTCGAGAACACGCGTGTCGGTGATATTACCGATTACGATAAGCTCACTCTCGAAGTGTGGACAAACGGAACAATGTCCGCAAGGGACGCCGTTTCGTTTGCAGCCAAGATCCTCAACGAACACCTCAACCTTTTCGTTGACCTTTCGGAAGAAGTCGGCGACGAGGAGATACTGGTCGTTAAGGATAACGACGGAAGCAAGCAGACGCTTGAGATGACCGTTGAGGAGCTTGACCTTTCGGTTCGTTCGTTTAACTGCCTTAAAAGAGCGAATATCCATAAGGTCGGAGATCTCATTCAGAGGTCCGAAGATGAAATGATGAAGGTAAGAAACCTCGGAAGAAAGAGTCTTGATGAGGTCGTTCAGAAGCTCGGTCAGTACGGACTTCACCTTCGTCAGGACGATGAATAATATTCCGTCCGAATTTAACCTTTATTCAGATAAGGAGTGATTTTAGATGCCCGGAACCAGAAAGCTCGGAAGACCTACGGATCATCGCAAGGCTATGATGAGAGCTATGGTCACTTTCCTTTTGGAAAACGGTAAGATAGAAACCACCGTTACAAGAGCCAAGGAAGTACGCGCTATGACCGAGAAGATGATCACGCTTGCAAAAGAAGACAGTCTTCACAATAAGCGCCAGGCTCTTGCATACATCACAAAGAAAGATGTTGTTGCGAAGCTCTTTACAGAGATCGCACCGAAGTATGCTGATGTCAAGGGTGGCTACTGCCGCATAATCAAGACAGGTCCCCGCCGCGGTGACGCTGCCGAGATGTGCATAATTGAACTTGTTGATCCTTCTGAGAAGAAGAATAAATAAGCTGCAATAGCATGAATTAAAAAATGAGGTTGCCGTGCATTCGTGCGGCAGCCCGTTTTTTATTTCTGCCGCAAATCAGCATTTTGATATGTTTTTGGAATTAAAAAAGAAAAAAAGGTTGAAAAATACCCGTTTGTCTGTTAACATAATTTGAGCAATAGGGAAGTTCGAAAAACGGAAAACTGCGGAAAGGACACATCGAATGAATTCTTTGAAATCTGTTTCGCTAAGCGGTGTTGATATTACGGGCGGCTTTTGGAAAAAAAGAGCCGAAATAAACAGAAAAACTACAATATACAGAGTGTATGAGCGCTTTGCTCAGACCGGACGGTTTGATGCTCTCACGCTTTCGTGGCGCGCCGGAATGGAAAACAAGCCTCATATTTTTTGGGACTCCGATATCGCAAAATGGATGGAAGGCGCTGCTTACATAATTGAAAAAGACGGCGACGAGCGTCTTGAAAAGCTCTGCGATGATATGATTGACACAATTGTAAAAGGGCAGGCTCCCGACGGTTATTTCAATTCATATTTTCAGACCTGTGAACCGGACGCGCGTTTTACTCGCCGTGTCGACCACGAGCTTTACTGCTGCGGACATTTTGTCGAAGCCGCCGTCGCATATTATAACGCGACCGGAAAGCGCAAATTGCTTGATGCGATGTGCCGTTATGTCGACCTCGTGGAAAAAGTGTTTAAGACAGAGCATTCCGCTCCGTATTTCACCCCCGGGCATGAGGAGATAGAGCTTGCGCTTGTAAAGCTCTACCACTGCACGGGCGAAAAGAGATACCTTGATCTCTCAAAATATTTCGTTGACGAGCGCGGCCGCCATCAGGAGTCGAGCTATCAGCAGAGCAGCATATACGAGCTGCAAGATCAATTGCCCGTGCGCGAAATGACAACTGCGGAGGGACACGCCGTACGCGCCGGGTATCTTTACAGTGCAATGGCTGATATTGCCCGTGAATACGCCGATGAGGAAATGCTCGCTGCCTGCAAGCGCATTTTTGAAAACATCTCAAAGAAGCGTATGTACATAACCGGCGGCATAGGGTCGAGCAAGATTGGCGAAGCGTTCACGCTCGACTACGATCTGCCGAATAAGACATCTTATACCGAAACCTGTGCGGCAATTTCGCTTGCTATGTTTGCGCACAGAATGACAAGCTGCGAGCTTGATTCGAAATACGGCGACATTTTCGAACGCGTCATTTACAACGCCTTCCCGGCGGGTGTATCACTTGACGGCGACAGCTTCTATTACAGTGACCCGATGGAGATATCTCCGAGACTTGCGAAGAGAAATGTTTCAAGACCTACGGCTCAGTCCGAGTTCCCGAAGCTCACCCGTTCAAAGGTCTTTGATTGCTCCTGCTGTCCTACGAACATAACTCGTTTTACCGCCGACATGGGCGAATATATCTATTTCTATGACGATAACATAGTAGTTGTCGATCAGTTCATAGAGAACAATGCCGAAATCGGAACAGACGGAAAGACAACAAAAATCGAGATGAAAACGAGCTATCCCGAAAACGGAACGGTCAATATAAAAGCAACCGGTCTTAACGGAAAGTCGCTTTTTATCCGTATCCCCGGATGGTGTGATAAATATTCGGTTAAGCTGAGTGACAAAGACGCTTCGTATGTTCGGGAGAAAAACGGATACCTGAAAATCGACTCTGCCGATGAGGAGCTTTTTGTTACTTTCGAAATGGAAATGCCTGTCGTCTTTGTTGAAGCCGATCCGAGAGTTGAAGAGAGCGCCGGAAAGCTCGCCGTCATGCGCGGCCCGGTCGTATACTGCTCCGAAAGCGTTGATAACGGCAGCGATATCCACGGTATATATGTTGACGCGAACAATGCCGAACCCGAGGTCGTTTCCGACAGTGAAATGCTGAACACGATAACTGTTAAAGGATTCAGAAAAACAGCGCCCGAGGGTGAACTGTACTTCAACCGTGCGAAGGCAAGCTTCACTGCGGAAAAAATAAAGCTCATCCCGTACTACTGCATGGAAAACAGGGGAGAGAGCGAGATGTGCGTCTGGCTGAATGTCCGCACGGTAAAATAAAAAAGTCTGAGAGCCGCCGGAAATAAAGAGCCGACGGCTCGTTTTTTTGGTCGGTGCTGCGTGAAAAAATTTGAGGTAAAGCCGCATTTGCCTTAACGGCTGCAAAAGGATTTTCGAAGCCCCGTTTCTTTTGCTTCAAAAATCTACCCGTGATAAAAAACATTGTTGACGAACGCCTCAAAATATAATATGATAAAGCCGTGTTAAAATTGTGCCGTGTCTTCACGGAGAGCCTTATATTTTTGTTTGAAAGAAAGGATAGAGAACCATGAAACCGAAAAAACTGATGTGCCTTGTTTTGTGTGCGGCTTTTGTCTTTTTATGCTCCTGCGGCGGCAACGGTGACGAGCAGGAAACCACGACGGAAGAAGTGACCGCAGAAGAAACTGTAACCGAGGAGCCGTCCGTTCTACCCACCGAAAGCGAAATGACGACGGAACCGGAAGCCGAAACGGCTGCTCCCGAAACTGCCGCGCCCGCGACCGACGCACCCGTCACTGAAAAGATGACCGAAAAAGTTACCGAAAAGGTGACACGCGCCGAAACCACCGAGGCAAATGATTCCGTTGAAAATCTTTCCAAAGCTCAGATAACGGAAAAGCTCAAAACCGCAATAAATAAGACCAAGGGATACAAGGGTAAAATAACGGTTCATCATAAAGAATCGTTTGCCGATCTTCAAATTTCAAATGTATCGCCCGGTGGTGAGATGTCCTCCAAGCTCATGAATTTTGTTACGGGACTTGTTATTAAGCCCTCTGAGGAGGATTACAGCTTTTCAAACGGCTCGGCAGTTACATCGGAGGGAGAAAAGACTCAGCTTTTGCTGCCCAAGGACGCTGCTTTTACACTGTCGGACAGCGGTGTGAAGTCCGCGTCTATCGAGAAAAAGAGCGGAATGACTCATATCACCGTTACGCTTGTGAGCGAATCGTGCAATTCGCTTACCGACAAGCCCGAGTACAATGCTTCCGCGATAGGATATCTCGATATTTCCGGTTCCTTTAAGCTGATGAAGATAACCTCAATAAAAATAGATTATCCCGGCTCCGTCATTGACGCATATATTCGTGACGACGGATACATTTCATCAGTTACATACACGGTCAACATGGACTGCCATGGTGAAGCGTCCTACGGACTTATCAACGGCAAGGCGGACTTTAAGGGCGCACAGACCGAAGCATGGACTCTCAAATGGTAAAAAAAACAGATAGAAAAACACCGGATTTTTACCAAACATACAAAAAACAACTTCATATTGCGGCTGAAATGTCCGACTGTTTGTGTGAGTATTGTAATAATTGTTCTCAATTGGTAAAATAAGAAAAAAGGAGGATTTGAGATGAAAAAAGGAAGAAAGATCATCTCCGTTGTTCTGTGCGCCGTAATGCTCTTTTCCACCCTCTGTGTAGGCGCGCTTGCAAGCGGAAAATGCACCTGCGGAAACGATCCGATAGTGTATGTGTATGGCAGACAATCGCTGTTTGTTTTTAACGAGGACGGCACCAAGACCGAACAGCTCCGTCACGACAACATCGACATCGGCGCTATCGCAAAAGAGATAATGCCCTATCTTGCCGACGCAATAAAAACCGATGATTGGACGGCATATTGCGACAAGCTCTTTGAGCTTATTGCGCCTGCGTATGACGAGATTCGTGTGGACGGAAACGGCCATCCCCTCAATGAAAATACGGGTGTTGAGTTTTCGTGGTCGCCCGAAACGGTATCGCCCGTCCATTCTTATCATTTCGGAAATTCATATTCCTATTCTTACGACTGGCGTCTTTCACCCCTTGATGTTGCAGACGACCTCAATGCTTATATTGAGTGCGTTAAAGAAAAAACGGGTCATGACAAGGTAGTGCTTGTGAGCCGCTGCATGGGAACGAACTACGCCGCCGCTTATCTCGGCAAGTACGAGCGTCCGCGCGGCTACTCCGGAATTTCCGCCACCGCTTGGCTCAACGGCGCTCTGAACGGTATGGACTGGCTTGAAAGCCTTTTCTCCGGTACGGTCGTTCTCGACCCCGACAGCACTTACCGCTATATTGAAAACCTTGGCTTCCTCAGTTCCATGGAGGATAAGGCGCTTGCGGAGGTGTTGCAGCTTACTCTCAACAGCTTCAAGGAGACCTACGGTTTTGCCGGTGCCTGCAAGTTTGTTGAAAAGAAATTTTATCCCGAAATAAAGGATATGCTTATCGCAAGGCTCATCAGGTATTTCTACGGCACTACGGGCGGTTCTCTTTCAATGGTAAAAGACCGTTTCGAGGAGAGCATCAACACCATTTTCCCCACCGATGAAGATAAAGCCGAGTATGCAACGGTCATTGCAAAGGCGACCGAATACCACGATACCATAACAATGCAGGCAGCCGATATGCTCAAAGAGATGGAAGCCGCCGGAAAGCCTGTCGGTATTTTCGCGGAGTACGGCGGTCAGCAGTACCCGCTTTCGGAGAAAGCGCCTTACTGCGGCGACTCCTCCGTGACTTTGGAGGATCAGTCCTTCGGTGCTACCACTTCGAAGATAAACGAAAAACTTCCTGAGAGCTATATCGAGGCACGCACAGCGGAGGGACTTGCAAAATACATTTCTCCCGACAAACAGGTGGACGCTTCTACCTGTCTGTTCCCGGACACGACATGGTTCTTCAAAAATGCGCACCATATCTATCCCGAGGCTATTCTCTATGTCATTCTGTGGTTCATTCGCGGCGTAAAACCCACGGTCGATGCTGACCCGGCGTATCCGCAGTTCATGAATTACAACGAAGCCATTACCGACCTGCCCACATATAAGCAGCTTTCCCCGGCGCAGGAGGTAAATGAAAACGACATAGACTGGTCGAAGTTTGAGTTGCCTAAGGGCGAAGCGACTGCATCTTTGCTTATCCGGGCGATAAACGCCGTAAGGGATTTTATTCAGAAGATCATTAACTTTATTAAAGAGATCGTAGG
>JAEDGF010000015.1 GCA_016297645.1 Clostridiaceae bacterium | reverse complement strand
TAAATCCGCCGGTGTTAACCGGCAAGGCGGTACGCCGTCTTTTGCCGGAAGGCAAAAGGATTTATGATACAATGTTCTCAACCTTGCGGTTCTGCCGCAAGCCGTGCGCAAGCACGGGAAATTTGACCTCTCGGGCAAATTTCATGGTTGGGGTTATTATACCACCTGTTTAAGTGCAGGTCAACGCCAAAGAACAATAAACGCTCATTCTTTCGCCCCTCTTGCCCCGGTGAAATACAGAGGATACCGGATGCAAGAAGCACCGAGTCGCAAAAAGTCTGTTTTGCATGGAATACAAAGAAGCCGCTGTTTTTACGCAGCGGCTTTTTCCGAAAATATTCAATTTGTCCCGTTACTTCGGTTCATCCCGTTTGTTTTCATCGGGACAAAAATCTGTATTCTCTGTTCGTTATTTTATCTCGGACAGTGCAACCGGGCGATGCTCCGCGACCGACTTCTTGGCGGCAAGACCGATCTTGACGCTCTGCATACCGGCGTGGATACCTACGGGAACGGGTGTGTCGTTTTCGCAGGCGTTTACGAACTGGCGCATTTCCTCGGAGAAGGACTCCATGTACCTTTCAAGGAAGAAGAACAGGGGCTTTTCACCGGTAACGCCGTTTTCATCGGCAATAACTGCGGTCGAGAGAGTGTCGTTCGAGGTGGCAACCATTCCCTTGGAACCGAAAAGCTCTGCGCGCTGGTCGTAGCCGTAGGCAGCTCTGCGCGAGTTATCGATAACGGCAAGTGCGCCGTTTGCCATTTTCATTGTGATTATAGCGGTATCGACATCGCCCTGCTCGCCGATAGCCGGATCAACGAGGACGGCGGAGTTTACATAAAGCTCCTCAACATCGCTGTTGGTAAGGAAGCACGCCATATCGAAATCATGAATTGTCATATCGAGGAATATTCCACCCGAAACGGCAATGTATTTGGGGTTCGGCGGCTCGGGGTCGCGCGAGGTTATTTTAAGAATGTGTGCTTCGCCTATCTTGCCTGCGTCATAAGCCTTGCGAATTGCGGCAAAGTTGTGGTCGAAACGGCGGTTGAAGCCTACCTGGAATTTTGTGCCGGGATGAGCGGCGAGTGCGTCGGCAACAGCCTGAATCTTCTCGATCGAATGATCAACGGGCTTTTCGCAGAACACATGCTTGCCTGCGTTTATAGCCTCTATCGAGATAGCGGCGTGGGTGTCTGTCGACGAGCAAACGAGAACCGCGTCGATCTCGTCATCTTCGAGAATCTTTTTGTAGTCCGTGTAGATATCCTTAACGCCGAAGCTCTCGATGAAAGCCTTTGTTTCGTCGTTCATAAAGGGGTCCGCTACCGCCTTGACGACTGCGTTCTTGACATGATAGGAAATGGATTCGAGGTGAACCTTTCCTATTCTGCCTGCGCCGATAATACCTATTGTGAGCATTTGCATTTTCTCCTTGTTTAACTTATATTTTGTTCAGCCCGTGTTTTTACGGGTTTGTTTTTACGGGTCAGTAAACGCTTATATGGTGCCGTCCCATGTGGAAACTTCGGTGTTTGTCTTTTCCTCCTCGTCGAACCAGCGGGTGGTGACGCACTTGGACTCGGTGAAGAAGCGGTAAGCGTCTTTGCCGAGACAGTGGAGATCGCCGAAGAAGGAATTCTTATGTCCGGCGAACGGGAAGAAGCCTATCGGAACGGGAATTCCGACATTTACGCCGACCATGCCGCCGTCGGTATGACGGACGAATTCACGGGCGAAGTAGCCGTTCTGGGTAAAGATAACGGAACCGTTGGCGTAGGGGTTGGCGTTCATCTTTGCAAGTCCCTCTTTAAAGTCCTTGCAGCGCTTGATGCAGAGCACCGGTCCGAAAACCTCATCTCTGCCTATCGTCATATCCTCGGCAACATTGTCGAAAATCGTAGGTCCGACATAGTAGCCGTTTTCGAAGCCCTCGACCTTGCAGTTTCTGCCGTCGAGAACGAGAGCTGCGCCCTCGGCTACGCCCTTGTCGATATCGGCAAGGACCTCCTTGTAGTGCTTTTCATATGTGATGGGTCCGAGCTTGGAGGTCTTGTCGTAAGCGGGTCCGACCTTGATGGCGGACGCCTGCTTTTTAAGCTCTGCAACGAATTTGTCGGCAATCGCATCCTCTACTACGCAGCACGAAAGAGCCATGCAGCGCTGACCGGCACAGCCGAAGGCGGAGTTGATAACGCCTGCGACGGTTCTTTCAATGGGGGTGTCAGACATGACGAGTGCGTGGTTTTTCGCCTGGCAAAGGCACTGAACGCGCTTTCCTGCCTTAGCAGCCTTTTCGTATATGAGCTTGCCGACGGGTGTTGAACCGACGAAGGTAATACCCTTTATATCGGGGTGAGCGAGAATAAGATCTATCTCGTGACGGGAGCAGGTGACGATATTGACAACGCCGTCCGGGATACCGGCTTCCTTGTAAAGCTCGGCAATTCTCAGCGCCGTTCTCGGAGTGAGGGACGCGGCTTTAAGAACGATGGTGTTACCGGTGGCAACGCATACGGGAACCATCCAGCCGAAGGGAATCATAGCCGGGAAGTTAACGGGGACAATGCCTGCGAAAACGCCCATAGATTCGCGGTATTTGACGGTATCGAAGCCCTTTGAAGCGTCCATTATGCTCTCGCCCATCATAAGCGACGGCACCTGAGTTGCAAGCTCGGTTCCCTCTTTTGCTTTGAGGACATCGCCCTCGGCTTCCGCCCATACCTTGCCGTTTTCCTCGGCAACGAGCATGGTAAGCTCCTCCATGTGTTCGATAAGAAGATCTCTTACCTTATAGAGTATCTGCGCACGCTTTATCGCCGGAGTTGCGCTCCACGCCGGGTACGCTGCCTTTGCGGCGGCAATAGCTTCGTTCACTTCGTCCGCGGTGCAGTTGGGGGCGTAGCCCGTCACTTCGCCGGTGGAGGGGTTGTGAAGGTCGTAATACTTATCGGTTTTCGACTCCTTGTACTGACCGTTCACAAAATATTTGAGTTTTTCTGCCATTTTGCTTTTCTCCTTTTAGGTAACCTCTGCCGCGTAATCCGCTTTTTTGCAGCGTTCACGCGCCCGATACGGTTTGCGGCAAAATCCGCAGGGCAGAGGACATTGTTTGTTTCGGTTCTTTTGCGCTTTGGCAAAAGGCGGCACTAAGCCGCGCCGGCTTATTCCGGTCAGAATTAAAGTCCTGCCTTTTCGGCGATATATTTACGCGCTTTAAGGGCGTATTCGAACGGATTTGCAACGGCAGGATCCTGCTCCGCTTCAACGAGAACATATCCCTCGTAGCCCGTTTCCTCCAAAACCTTGAAGATAGGCTCGAAGTCGATAGCGCCGTCGCCGGGAACGGTAAATGTGCCGAGGCGTACGCCTTGCAGGAAGCTGAGGTGTTCGTCCCTGACCTTTTTGACCATCTCGGGGCGGATGTCTTTGAGATGTACATGCTTTATGCGCTTCGCGTACTTTTTAAGAACGGACATATAATCTTCACCGCAGTAAGCGAGATGACCCGAGTCGAACAACAGGCTGAAAAGCTCGGGGTCGGTGTTCTCCATCATTCTGTCTATTTCGGCTTCCGTCTGAACAACGGTGCCCATGTGGTGGTGGAGAGTGAGCGCGATGCCCATATCCTTTGCGGTCTTGCCGAGCTTGTTAAGACCGTCGCAGAAGAGCTTCCACTCGTCGTCGTTCATGACATACTTTGCTTCGAAAACGGGCTTATCCGTACCCTGAATGGAGTAGCTCTGCTCGGAGATACCGACTACCTTCGCGCCCATCTCTTTAAGGAAAGTGATGTGCTTTATAAAGTCGGCTTCGACCTCTTCGTAGGGCTTTGTGAGCAGGAAGGAGGAGAACCATGCGTTGCATATCTGCATACCTCTGAGGTCGAGCGCTTTTTTGAGAACGGCGGTATCCTTGGGGTATTTGTTGCCCACTTCACAGCCTGTGAAGCCTGCGAGAGCCATTTCGGAAATGCACTGTTCAAAGGTGTTTTCCGCACCGAGATCGGGCATATCGTCATTTGTCCATGCAATGGGGGCGATTCCGAGTTTTACTTTGTTTTTGTCGAGCATATCAATATTTCCTCGCTTTACTTAAATTTTCTTCTTTTGATTTGTACGCTTCGCAGACGGACTCTTTGCCGGAAACGGAAGCGATTCCCACGTGCCACCACGCGCCGTAGCCGTCCGTCATGGTCTTGGGCAGAACCTTGATGTCAAGAAGCGTTGACACCGTCTGTTTTTTGGCGTCCTCCAACGCGAACGCGAGTTCTTCGAGAGAACGCACCTTGTAGGTCTTGCAGCCGTAGCCTGCCGCAGCGGCGGCGTAGTCTATATTGAGCAGACCGCCGAGAAGCTTTCCGTTCTCGTCGCGGCGGCGGAATTCCGTGGCAAGGTTGCCTATTCCGTTGCCCATTTCAAGGTTGTTTATGCAGCCGAAGCCGGAGTTGTCAAAGAGCAGGACATTTATTTTTGCGCCCTCCTGCAAAGATGTGACAAGTTCGGAATGAAGCATGAGATAGCTGCCGTCGCCGCAGAAGGCATAAACCTCTCTGTCCGGCTCGGCGAGCTTGGAGCCTAACGCACCGGCGATCTCATAACCCATGCATGAGTAGCCGTATTCCATATTATATGTGTATCGCGCGTCCGTCGTCCACATTCTCTGCATACAGCCAGGCAGTGAGCCTGCCGCAGCCACCGCAATCGCGTCGGGCGCAATGTGGGCGCGGATGTAGGCAAGCACCTGCGTCTGTGTGAGCGTGGAGCCGTACATCCCGATAAATTCCGGAATGGTCTTTTCGTAACGCGCCTTTATCATAGGCTCGAAGCCCTCGCCGTAGGTGTATGCCGCAAGGCGCTCCATCTCGGTTTTCCACGCGTTTGACGCGTTCTCGATCTCATCCGTATATTCCGTTTTGTAATTTTTACCGGCGAGCACCGCACCGAGTGCGGCAATGCCGAGCTTTGCGTCCGCAACGCACTTGACAGCGTCGAGCTTGTACGCGTCAAACCTGTCGGTATTTACAGTGACAAAGCGCACGCCTTCATGCTGAAACAGCGACTTCGAAGCCGTGGTAAAATCGGAAAAGCGCGTGCCTATTCCTATGACGACATCCGCGTCCTTCGCTACCGTGTTCGCTGCGAGATTTCCCGTTACACCCACGCCGCCGAGGTTCAGAGGGTGCGATGAAAGCACCGCACTCTTACCGGACTGCGTTTCGGCAAAGGGGATATTGAACTCCTCGCAGAAGTCCTCCACCGCCTTACCGGCTTCGGAATATCTCACGCCGCCGCCCGCTATCAAGAGCGGTTTTTTCGCCTGTGCGATAATTTCGGCGATATCCGAAATTTCTTCGAGCGACGGAACTATGCGCGTTATTTTATGTACTCTTTTTCTGAAAAATTCATCGGGGTAATCGTAGCTCTCGCCCTCGACATCCTGACACAGCGAAATGCACACGGCACCCGCGTTTGCGGTGTCGGTGAGAACGCGCATGGCGTTTATCATTGCCGACATGAGGTGTTCGGGGCGCGCAATTCTGTCCCAGTATCTGCAAACGGGCTTATATGCGTCGTTCGTTGTCACTGCGAGCGAATAAGGCTGCTCGAACTGCTGCAAAACGGGGTCGGGCTGACGGGTGGAAAAGGTGTCCGCCGGGAAAAGCAGCAGCGGGATATTGTTTACCGTTGCCGTTGCCGCAGCCGTAATCATGTTGGCAGCACCGGGACCTATGGACGATGAACAGGCGATTATTTTACGGCGGTTGTTCTGCTTTGCGAAGGAGGTCGCCGCGTGTGCCATGCCCTGTTCGTTTTTGCCCTGAAAAACTTTGAGCGAGCCGGGATTTTCGTCCAGCGCCTGACCGAGTCCGCAGACTATGCCGTGGCCAAATATCGTGAAGATGCCCTCCACGAACTTCGTTTCCTCGCCGTCAAACGACACATACTGATTATCGAGAAATTTAACGAGCGCCTGCGCGGTCGTCATTCTTGCCATAGCCGTTTCCTCCTTACTTCGCGTTTACTATCCACTGATGCTCGTCGCCCACTATACGGGTGGTCTTGTACCACGGGTCGCCGTCGTTGTGGCGGATAAGCCATACATAGTACATCTCGTAGCACGGGGCTGCCGCCTGCTCGTGATCCTTGCCGGGAGTTATGCAGCAGTAGCTGCCGTCCGTGCTTTTATAAACATCGTCGCCGAGGAAGCACGCGCCGAAGCCCTGGGGCTTATCGAATCTGTAATAATACACCTCGGGCTGGGGGTGATGGTGCGGCGGATAGCTCGACCATCTGCCGGGCTGCGTGAACACCTCGCCGAGTACGAGGTTTGAAAGCGGGGCGTTGTCGTAGTCGAACATAGTCGATACTATACGGTGTCCGGTGCCTTCCCACTGACCCTTGCCGAACTCCTGATAAAGGCAGTTCCCGGGCGTGTAGAACTCGGACTGGAATTCATTATTGTTATCGGTCTGCTGAACGATAATTTCCGCGTCCTTTTCGCATTCCACCGTTATCTCGGTGTTTTTGCAGACATGGACGGCATAGGGCTTTTTCTCAAACGGATCTCTGCGCGAGCAGCTCTCACGGCGGTTGTCAAAGCAGAAGGTGACGCTGCCCGAGAGAAGAAGCACTGCGGTTTCGTTCATATCGTCGCATATGTAAAGGCTCTCGCCGGGGGTAAGGCGCTTTACATATATATTCATGTTCATATCGGCATTTTTGCCGTTCATCTCGCAAAGGACTTTTTTGCCGTTTGCGTCAAAATCGGGGCGTTCAAACATAGCTGTTCTCCTTTTACACTCTTGCGACCATTTCGCCGTACTCTTTCTTTTCCGCAGCGATAAAATCCTCGACCTGTTTTACGGTGGGCATATCCTGCGAGCAGGCGTGGGAAGCAACGAGCATGGCGGCGGAAGCCGAGCCGAATTCAAGGCAGTCGATTATCTCCTTGCCCTCGAAAAGGCTGTAAAGGAATGCGGAGGTATATCCGTCGCCGCCGCCGAACGATTTAAGCAGCTTTACGGGGAACGGCTTTATCGAGAAGCTCTGACCGTCGTTCGTATAGGCGGTGGAGCCTTGCTTGCCGTGGGTGACGATAACTATTTTCGCACCCTTGTCCTGCCAGTATTTTGCGGAGGTCTCGTCCGTGCCGTCAAGACCCAAAAGTCCCTCTGCAAAATCGTATTCCTCTCTCGAACCGATTATCATGTCCGCCTGTGACGCGACAAGGGAGTAGTAGACGGCAATTTCGTCTTTGTTTTTCCAGTTGTATGCGCGGTAATCGAGGACGAAAATAACGGGGATATTGTTCTTTTTAGCGAGAAGAGTTGCTTTGAGCGCCGCTTCTCTCGACGGACTCTCGGCAAGGGCAACACCGGAGATAAGAACGGCTGCGCCCTCTTTTATGTACTCCTCGTCTATATCCTCGCATTCGAGTTTAAGGTCGGCAGCGACATTTCTGTACATCACGATGCTGCTCTCGGTCTCGCTTTTGATCTCGGTGAATGTAAGGCCTATCTTTTCGCCGTTTTTGCAGCGCACGATTCGGGATGTATCAATGCCCTCTTTGTTAAAGAAATCGGTAACGAATGTACCGAACTGGTCGTCGGATACTCTTGCAAAGAAGCCGCACTTTTTGCCGAGTCTTGCAAGACCGACGGCAATATTCGCGGGCGAACCGCCGAGGTAGCGCTTAAAGGTGGTGCTCTCGTTAAGGGGGCAGTAGTAGTCAACGGGGTTGAAGTCAACGGCTACTCTGCCGACAAGAATAAGGTCGTACTTTTTGTTTTTGTCGAATTCGATGTATTTCATTTTTATCTTCTCCTTTTTCGGATCCTGTAAAATTATATACTGTTTTTATAAGGTATTCAACCTAAAATTTGTTAAAATAACCAATTTTTTTGCCGCGGCGGTCAATTTGTTCCCAAAAGGTGTGATAGCAGCCATATAAAGCCGTAGAGAACAGGCTGATGGATGAGATAAACGATAAAGCTGTATCTGCCGACCTGCGTCAGGACGGGAATACGCACGCACGCCGCGCGTTTTATTTTTTCGCTGTTTTTGACTGCTCCGTAGAAGAAGTATCCTGCAAGGCAGGCGAAAAACCACGGGAACAGCGGAAAGTAATCGCCGGACGAAAAGCCGTTGAACGGGAAGCCGAAAAACGCCGTCACATAGCTCCTGTAAAGCGCCTGCGGCAGATAAAACCACACATGGGAATAAGTGCCGACATACGCATAGTTCATGCGCAGGAAGAAAACGAACAGGCACAGATTTATAACGCAGAACACCTTCGGCGGCAGGCGGTACAAATGACAGTACCTGTTAAGAACAAACAGCAGCAAGCCCGACACGCTCATAAAGGTAAGTATGCCGAACAGCACCGCCGACTCCGGCGCAGCGATAAGCGTTGCCGCACTCACGACAAGTCCGCCGACAAAAAGAACGGCAAAGCGAGTAAACGGACGGCGCGAAAAGTGCGAGCAAAGCCCCGACAGAAAAATAAAAAGCCCCGCACCGATATCCCTCACGAGAAGAAGCGGCACGAAGCTCACAAATTTTTCAACACCGAAGCCGAAAAGCTCGGCAATATCAAAAAGGGCATGATAAACGATCATGCCCAGAACACACGCTCCCCTCACCGCGTCGATGAGGGGATATCTTATTCCGTTGTGTTTTTGTCCGTTCGCTCCCGTTTTCAGCATATTGTCATTTTTCGACAACGCCGTTAAGGAAGCAGAGAACATCGTAATAGACCTTTGCGCGCTCGTCCTCGTTTAATATCTCGTGGCGCAATCCGGGGTAGAGATATACCTCCGGGTTGAGTCCGTTCGCCGTGAGAGCGTCGGCAAAATCCATTACGCCCTTGCCGAAAAAGCCTACGGGGTCTTTCGCGCCCGAAATGATAAGAACCGGGAAATCGGGCGGCAGCGCCGCGAGTGTATCCGGGCTGCAAGCGCGCACGGCAAGGTTATAGAGAACATTGTTCATTCCGGGGCTGCACACAGCGCCGCAGAGCGGATCGGCTTTGTGCCGCTCGATATTTTCGGTGCTGCGCGAGAGCCACGACAGATCGTCGTTCTCTTTGAGCAGGAGCTTCGTTACTTTGCCGAAAACATCGACATTGCCGGCGTTTTCCGGCAGGTGTCCGAGAACTGTTTTTACAACTCCGTCAAAGGCGATTATCTCAGCCGGGAAATGAGCCGTGCCGCAGAACACCGCCCCCGAAAGGCTGTCGTGAAAGCGCGCGGCATAAACACGCGCAAGCAGACTCCCCATCGAATGTCCGAAAATAATATACGGCAGTCCGGGTGCACGCTTTGCCATAATTCTGTGCAGCGTGTGCATATCCCTGAGCATTGTGATGTGACCGTCGGGCGGACACTTGCCGAGCATATCGGGTGAAGAAACGGACTTGCCGTGACCTATGTGGTCGTTGCCGCACACGATAAAGCCGTTTTCCGCGAGAAAACGCGCAAACTCGTCATATCTTCCTATATGCTCCGACACGCCGTGGACGAGCTGGACAACTCCCGCACTCTCCTTTTCTTCGTCGCGCCAGATAAGTGCGCGTATCATATCGCTTCCGTTATCGGATCTGTAATACGCTTCGGTTTTTGTAATCGCCATAGTGCACCGCCTTTTCGGTATTCGGGTATCAAAATAAGAGTCGGTAAAAATCAGCAAAAATCAGTCGTTCCAAATGTATACGCGTGTTTCGTACGGGCGCAGAGTAAAGCCGTTATTGACGACTCCGCACGGGGAATAGCTGTTTATCGCAAGCTCCGCCTTCGACAGGTCAAGCTCGTCGGGAGAAGTAAAGCCCACAGCCTTTTCGGAGAACGAGCAGACGACAAGCACCTTTTTGTTACCGAGCCTGCGGATATACGCGTAAAGCTCGTTGCTGTCCTTATATATTTCCTCGTATGTACCGTAGATGACAACATCGTTTTCCTTGCGGAATTTGAGCAGCTTGCGGTAGAAATTGAGGATGGAATCGGGGTCTTTTTCGGCAGCCTCGACATTTATCTCGGTGTAGTTGGGGTTAACGAAGAACCACGGCTTATCTGCCGAAGTGAAGCCTGCATTTTTCTCCGCATTCCACTGAACGGGCGAACGGGCATTGTCGCGCGAAGCGTACTTAACAAGCTCCATCGCCTTCTTCTTTCCGAGAAGAGCCTTTGCAACGCCGTAGTTATTTATAGTGGAAACATCGACATAGTCGTTTATATCGTCAAGACCGAGGTTGACCATGCCTATCTCCTGTCCCTGATAGATAAACGGTGTGCCGGACTGGCAGATATACGAAACCGCAAGCGACTTTGCGCTCTCAACGCGGTATTTGAGCGAGCCGTATCTGTTTATGACACGCGGCTGGTCGTGGTTTTCGATGTACAGAGCGTTCCATGCTTTGCCGTAAAGCTCCGACTGCCAACGGGAGAACGCCTTTTTGAGTCTTTTAAGGCTGAACTTCGTCTTTAACCAGCTGTAAGCAATGCAGTCTGCGCCCATGTGGTCGAAGTTGAACATCATGTTGAGCTGCTGATGGTCGCCCTCGGTGATGTGTTCAAGCGCGCGCTTTGTAGTCATCATGGGAGCTTCGCCGACGGTCATGCAGTCGTATTTCGCGAGAACATCGTTCTTGAATTCCATAAGGTACTCGTCGAGGTGCGGACCGTGGATATAGTTTTCAACGCCGCAGGCGACGGGGAACCAGTACGGGCTTGAAGGAAGTCCCTCGCGCTTTGATATAAATGTAATAACATCCTCGCGG
This sequence comes from Clostridiaceae bacterium, assembly GCA_016297645.1. Lineage (GTDB taxonomy): Bacteria > Bacillota > Clostridia > Oscillospirales > Acutalibacteraceae > RUG806. The sequence goes on along the minus strand of JAEDGF010000015.1, from coordinate 24,229 downwards.
AAGCCGTCAACGCCCATGTCGAGCCAAAAGCGCATTATGTCCTTTACTTCCTCGCGGACCTTGGGGTTATCCATGTTGAGGTCGGGCTGCTCCACCGCAAAAAGGTGCAGATAATATTCGCCGTTTTCCTTGCAGTATTCCCACGCGGGACCGGCAAATGTACTCGTCCAGTTGTTGGGGCGGCGCTTCTCGTTTTTGCCCTTGCCCTTGCGCCAGAAATAGTAGTCGAAATAGGGGCTTTTCTCGCCCTTTTCAACGCAGTCGCGGAACCATTCGTGCTGATCGGAGGTGTGGTTCACAACAAGGTCCATTATGACTCTGAGTCCTCTCTCGTGAGCGCCGTCAAGCACTGCTTTGAAATCCTCCATCGTGCCGTACTCGGGCTGAATGGAACGGTAGTCGGCAATGTCGTAGCCGTAGTCCTTTTGAGGCGATTTGTAAAGAGGCGAGAACCATATCGCGTCAACGCCGAGGCTCTTTATGTAGTCGAGCTTCGAGAGAACGCCTTTGAGGTCGCCTATTCCGTCGCCGTTGCCGTCGCAGAAGCTGCGCGGCCAAACCTGGTAAACGGACATCTCTTTATACCAGCATCGTTTTATCTCCTGTTCTGTGGGTGCCATTTTCTTTCCTCCCGTGAAAAATAGTTATCAAAAAAATCGCGTGAAAAATAGTTTTGTCTGTTTTCGGTTTCCCGGGCATTGCACGATATGCGTACATTCCGAACAAAAACCGGATTCGGCTCCGTTTACAGATCCTCCGCGAACGCGCCGATATTCTCATACGCCGCAGTCGCCTTTATCTCCGACTTTTCGTACATCTGCTTCGTGGTAACGCCCGTAAACACCAAAACCGAACGCAGCCCGTTTTTGCTGCCTATCGCAATGTCGGTTTCAAGACGGTCGCCCACAAAAGCGATCTCCTCTTTTTTACATCCGATAAGATTTGTGACATAGTCCACCGTGAAGGCGTAGGGCTTGCCCATTATAAGGTCGGGCTTCCTGCCGGTCGACGCTTCGATAAGCGCCATAAACGCGCCTACATCCGGCATGAATCCGTCCGCCAGCGGACAGTTGACATCCGGGTGCGTCACGATATACTCTGCGCCGCCCGCTATGTAATTCGCCGCCTTATCGAGCTTTTCGTATGTAAGCTCCGTGTCGAAGCCGATAACGACTATATCGGGTTTTCCGTCGGTAAGCTCTATTCCGGCTTCGATAAAATCCTTTGTAAGATTGCGATTGCCGACAAGATAAACGCTTTTGCCTTTGCGGCTGCGGTTGAGAAAATCCGCCGTAACATGAGAGGAGATTATAACGCTCCCCTTCTCTGCGGGATAGCCGAGCTTATTCAGCCTTGTCAGGCATTCCTCCTCGTCGTGCGACGAGTTGTTTGTGAAAAAGAAAAATCTTTTGCCCTTGCGTTTCACGGCGTCCGCAAACGCGAGCGCCCCGGGCAAAAGCCTGTCGCCGAGGTAAAATGTGCCGTCCATATCGACAATATAGCATTTTACATCGGCAAAAAGCCGTGCGTTATCCATAACTGCTCCTCAATTCAATATCGTTAGAAAATACCGTATTGTAATGATAAACTAAAAACGGGCGAAATGCAATAGAAAAAACAAAAGACGACAAAAAAATATATTCCGTACTTGATTTTCAAAAAATAGTATGCTATCATATCCAAAAACGCGATGACCGGGAGAGTAGGACGGAATAAGCATCGCAGAGAGGGCGCGTCACCGGCTGAAAGCGTACCCGTTGGCTTTTCTCTCCGAAGTTCACCCGTTAGCGGTGCGCTGAAATGCCTTCGGCAGATTAGGCGTCAACGGCTCATCCCCGTTACAGGATAACCGAGAGTTTGCATTTTTGCAAAAACAAGGGTGGTACCGCGGAGAATGTTCCTTCGTCCCTTACGGACGGAGGTTTTTTTTGTTTTTCCGTGAGAAAAACGGCAAAAAAAGGCGAAAAAGGTCAGCCCGACAGCAAAAAAAGCATTGCGTAAAAAGAAGGCAGTCCGACGGTGAAAAAAGTCAGCCCTATAAAAAATCGTCCGTCCCGATACCGCCGCGCTTCCCCCGACCCACGGTTTTTCCGTACGCAAAAAGAGTAAACGAAACACCCCGGAAGAAGTAAACAATACACCGAAAGGAAGTTACGATATGAAAGCACAGCTTGAAGCTATCCGCGCACGCGCGGCGCAGGAGCTTGAAAAGGCGGCAGAGCTTCGCTCGCTTGACGAGCTGAGAGTAAAATATCTCGGCAAAAAGGGCGAGCTTACGGCAATTCTCAAACAGATGGGCAAATTAAGCCCCGAGGAGCGCCCCGTTATGGGACAGTTCGCAAACGAAGTCCGCAGCGTCATCGAAAAAGCGGTCGACGAAAAGATGACCGAGCTTAAAGAAAAGGCGAAGGACGAACGCCTTAAAGCGGAAACAATAGATATAACCATGCCCGGCAAGCCCCAGCCGACCGGACACAGACACCCCCTCAATATCGTCCTCGACGAAGTTAAAGATATATTCATCGGCATGGGCTTCAAGGTCGCGGACGGCCCCGAGGTGGAGCTTGACTACTACAACTTCGAAGCGCTCAACATCCCCGAGGGACACCCGGCGCGCGACACTCAGGACACCTTCTACATCACCGACAAGATACTTCTCAGAACACAGACCTCCGGCTGTCAGATAAGATACATGGAGAACCACAAGCCGCCTATCCGCATGATAGCCCCCGGCAGAGTTTACCGCTCCGACACGATGGACGCGACTCACTCCCCCGTTTTCCACCAAATAGAAGGACTCGTAGTAGACAAGGGCATAACCATGGCAGACCTCAAAGGCAACCTCTTACAGCTTGCCCGTAAACTCTACGGCGAAGATACGCAGATAAGACTGCGTCCGCACCACTTCCCGTTCACGGAGCCGTCGTGCGAGATAGATGTTTCGTGCTTCCGCTGCGGCGGCAAGGGCTGCCCCATGTGCAAGGGCGAAGGCTGGATAGAGATACTCGGCGCGGGAATGGTTCATCCGAAGGTACTCGAACGCGGCGGCATCGACCCCGAGGAGTACTCCGGCTTTGCGTTCGGCGTAGGCGTAGAGCGTCTTGCAATGTTCCGCTTCTCGGTGGACGACATGAGACTCTACTACGAAAACGACACAAGATTTTTGGAACAGTTTTAAGGAGGTGCGCATAAATGGATCTTTCAAGAAGATGGCTTTTGGACTATGTTGATGTAAGCGACATAGACGAAAAAACATTTGCCGATAAAATGACCCTTTCCGGCTCAAAGGTCGAAAGCTGGAGCACGGAGGGCGAGGAGCTTAAAAATATCGTTGTGGGAAAAATCCTCTCACTCGAAAGACACCCCGACTCGGATCATATGTGGATATGCTCCGTCGAAGTCGGCGCGGACGAGCCGATTCAGATAGTAACGGGTGCACAGAACCTCAAAGTCGGCGATTTCGTCCCCACGGCACTCCACAACTCCGTCGTTCACGGCGGACACAAGATAACAAAAGGCAAGCTCAGAGGAGTTGAGAGCTGCGGAATGCTCTGCTCACTCGGCGAACTGGGACTTACGGTACACGACTTCCCGTACGCGATCGAGGACGGCATTTTCGTACTCGGCGACGACTGCGACCGCACCCCCGGCAAGGATATAAAGGAAGCGATAGGTCTTAACGATACCGTCACGGAATTCGAGATAACCCCAAACCGCCCCGACTGCCTTTCGGTCGTAGGACTTGCGCGCGAGACTGCCGTCACCTTCGGCAAAAAGCTCTCCGTTCCGTCAACGGAGTATAAGACCGTGGGTGAAAATGTCAACGATTATCTCCACTCGGTAACGATAGAAGCCGCCGACAAGTGCTTCCGCTACGCAGGAGCGGTCGTCAAAAATGTGCGCGTGAAGCCCTCGCCCAAGTGGATGAGAGAACGCCTGAGAGCCTCCGGCGTGCGTCCCATCAACAATATCGTAGATATAACGAATTTCGTAATGCTCGAATACGGTCAGCCCATGCACGCCTTCGACCTCAGATATCTCGACGGCGGCAAGGTCATCGTCAGAAACGCGGCAGAGGGCGAAACCATTACTACTCTTGACGGCGTCGAGAGAGCGCTCTCGCCCGAAATGCTCGTCATTGCCGACGAACATAAGCCCGTTGCCGTTGCAGGCGTTATGGGCGGCGAATACTCGGGAATAATGGACGACACGAACACCATCGTTTTCGAGTCGGCTTGCTTCTACGGGCCGAGCATAAGAAAGACCGCCAAAAAGCTCGGTATGCGCACCGAAGCGTCCGGCAGATTCGAAAAGGGACTCGACCCGGACGGCTGCCTTCTCTCTCTTGCGCGCGCACTGAGCCTTGTCGAGCTTCTCGACGCAGGCGACATAATCGAGGGCGTTGAGGATGTTTATCCCAACCCGAAAAAGCAGACGGTCATCGACTTCTGCCCCGACTGGGTAAATAATTTCATAGGCATAAATGTAAGCGCGGACGAACAGAAAAAGATACTCACCGACCTTGAATTCGAAGTTAAGGACGGCAAAATTTATGTTCCCTCGTTCAGAAGCGATGTTGAACACAAAGCCGACATCTCCGAGGAGATAGCGCGCTTCTACGGCTTCGACAAGATTTCCGTACGCGACTTGCAGGGCGCTGCGGACGGCGGACTCAACGAGTTCCAAAAGTTCGAAAAGCTGATAATTTCCAAGTGCATCGCGCTTGGACTTTCCGAGATAGTGACATACTCGTTCATAAGCCCCAAGGCCTACGACAAAATAGCACTCCCCTCCGACAGTCCTCTGAGAAAGTGCGTCGTAATCTCGAACCCGCTGGGTGAGGACACCGGCGTTATGCGCACAAGTATGCTCCCGAGTATGCTCGACACGCTCTCGCGCAACTACAACAACCGCAACCTTACCGCATATCTTTTCGAAAACGGCAAGGTCTACATTCCCAACGGCGAGAACGAGCTGCCCAACGAGAACAGAACCCTCTCGATAGGCATTTACGGGGACGGCGCGGACTTCTTTACGCTCAAAGGCAAGGTTGAAGCCATATTCGCCTGCGCGGGCATTAAAGATTACGATGTCGAAGCCGTAACGGACAACCCCACATATCACCCCGGAAGAACGGCTAAGTTCACCGTAAACGGCGAAACGCTTGCCGTACTCGGCGAAATTCATCCCGATGTTGCCGAAAACTACTCGATAGGCACCAAGGTCTATGCCGCGGAAATTTCAATGGACGGCATATACAAATATCAGCACACCAAGAGAGTGTACAAGCCCAGCCCCAGATTCCCGGCGCTCACGCGCGATATCGCCGTTGTTTGCGACAGGATCACTCCCGTGCTGCTTCTCGAAAAGGTGATAGCAAAGGCAGTCGGCAAAACACTTGAACACATAAGCCTTTTCGATGTTTATCAGGGTGATCAGATAGAAAAGGGGAAAAAGAGCGTTGCTTTCAGCATGCGTCTGAGAGCCGCCGACAGAACCATGACGGACACGGAAGCGGACGAAGCCATGGGCAAAGCGATACACGCGCTTGAAGAAATCGGTGCACAGCTCAGGAAATAAGAAAATTCCGGCTGTTTCGTATAAAAAAATTTGTAAAAAAGTATTGCACTTTATTGAAAGTCCGTGTATAATTAACTATAGGTATTTTTGGTTCGGAGGTGTTTTTCATGAGCGAAACGCGGCACATAGAGTCTAACGGAAATGCTTCGGGCAACACGCGGTATATAAAGTATTCAAACGACAATACCCCGGAAGTAAGAAATATTATTCTCTCGGTCTTTGACGCGCTTCAGGAAAAGGGATACAACCCCGTAAGCCAGCTTATAGGCTATATTCTCTCCGATGACCCGACTTATATTACAACACACAACAACGCACGCAACCTTATCCGCCGGTACGACCGCTACGAGCTGCTCCAAGCCATTCTCAGCGACTATATAAATTCGGCAGATAACAGAAAATAATCGCGTTTTACAGGCAATAAAGGAAGGTACGCATAGATGGCAAAAACAGAGAGCTTTCTCACTTACAAGGGATATCCCCTCGTAAGAAACGGCAAGACCATATATTACGGCAACAGCTACGACAAGTTCATTATAATGATGCAGATCGCTTCAACAAAGCAGTCCGGCGACCTCGAAACGGCTGATAAAGTTCTCATTCAGCTTCTCGACACAGACCCCAACATCAGCCCCCGCGCAAGAATAGTTAAGAAAAGCGATAAAAAAGGACTGTATGCAGCAATGGACATCGCTGCGGTCTGGCTTCAAAGGGCAAACGCCGGTAAATAAAACCGGAGGTTTTGTCTCACTAAATTTGATTTCTACTTGTGTAAAAGTGTAATGGGGAAAACCGCCGGCGCTTCCGCGATGGAGCAAAGGCGGTTTTTTCCGTCCGGCGCTGTGTATCAACCCGGATGCAAAGTGCCGTACGGAACCTCGCCGCACACCGTTTCAAATACCGAAAGGAGCATTTACAAATGAATAAAGCTCAGCTTGTTTTCAAGGCGATAGATGTTTTCGGGGATGCGCCGCAGAACGCGGTTCACTACCCCGGAATAGTCCGCTTTCCCGATATCTCTTATACCGGCGACGACTGCAAATACACCGTCGGCGACCTCTATTTCAAGAGAACCGACCTGCGCGACGGCAAAAAACACCCCGTCATGCTCTATATTCACGGCGGCGGCTTCATAAAGGGCGACAAGGACTACCGTGTTACGAACTCCGAGTTTTTCGCGCACTACGGCTACTTTGTTTTCAATATAGATTACAGGATGCCGCCCGATGTCGCGCTCACCGAGAATTTTTCGGATATAATAAAAGCGATAAATTTTTTAACGGAGCTTTCTAAGGACTACAATATAGATGTTGACCGTATAGTTGTTTCGGGCGACTCCTCCGGAGCGTATCAGACGGCTATGCTTGCGGCGGCTTCGTTTGACGACGAGCTGCGCACGGCTCTCGGTCTGCCGGAGATAAAGAACAAGCCTGCGGCGCTTGCGCTGATGTGCGGACTTTACGACTTGCAGCAGCTTCTGTCCGGTCCGCGCCTTTTCGGAGTTATTCCCGAAACGGCAAGCATGATACTCGGCTTCAAGGTCAAAAACGATATGTCGAACCTCGGCGACTACGAATATATCAATTTCATTTCGCCCGTACACCTCGTTAACGAAAAGTGGTGTCCTGCGTTCATGACATGGGCCGAGGAGGATATAATCTGCGCCGGGCAGGGACCGACAATGGCGCAGGCACTCGCAGACAACGGCATCGTTCACGAAACCTTTGCCGCCAAGGGTCTTATACGCAACCACTGCTACCACCTCATGCTCAATATGCCTACGGCGAAGGAGTGCATGAACCGCTGCATCCATTTCCTCAATACCGTATTAAAACACGAGGATGAAAACGAAGAACCGATAAAATCGGACGAAAACAAGTAAACAAAGAGAGAGCAGAAAAAAAACTCCTAAAAGGGGCCTTTACCATGAAAAGAATAGTAACAATTCAAGACATTTCCTGCGTCGGCAAATGCTCACTCACTGTGGCTCTGCCGATAATCTCGGCGTGCGGAATTGAAACCGCAGTCATCCCCACGGCGGTGCTTTCCACGCATACGGCTTTCAAAGACTTCACTTTTCACGACCTGACAAGTGAGATAACCCCCATTGCCGAGCATTGGAAGAAAGAAAACTTCTCGTTTGACGCAATTTACACGGGCTATCTCGGCTCCTTCGAGCAGCTCCGTCTTATGGACAAATTCTTTGACGACTTCAAGACAGACGACAACATTATTTTCGTCGACCCCGTAATGGCGGACAACGGCAAGCTCTACCCCGGCTTCACGCAGGAATTTGCCGACGAAATGGCAAAGCTCTGCGGCAAAGCAGACATAATCGTCCCCAACCTCACCGAAGCCTGCTTCATGCTCCACAGAAAGTACACTCCCGAGAATTACAGCGAGGATTACATCAAGGGCATTCTTAAAGACCTCGCCGCACTCGGCGCGAAAAAGACTGTTCTGACGGGTGTCAGCTTCGAAAAAGGCAAGCTCGGCGTTATGGGCTACGACAGTGCCGAGGACAGATTTTTCAGCTACTACACCGAGCGTATCGACGCGAGCTTCCACGGCACGGGCGATGTATTCGCAAGTGCCTGCGTAGGCGCTCTTATGCGCGGACTCTCGCTTGAAGGCGCTCTCAAAACGGCTGCCGACTACACGGTGGACTCCATCAAAAAGACGGTGGCGGAGCCGAACCATAACACCTACGGCGTAAACTTCGAGCAGTCCGTCCCGCTTCTTCTGCGCGAGCTTGAAGAAAACAAATAAACAAAACTGCGGCAGCCGAAAAACGCGCCGCAAACAAGAATAAAAAAAACAGAGAGCCTGCGCCTTGAATACGGTCCGGTACAGGAACTCATAGACAAAATAATTAACGCGCTGCCGTCGGGCTTTGCGCGGAGAAACCGATAAATACGAAACGGGATTTACGGTATCGGCTTATTTGCAAGCGATTCCAAAAATCTCGTTGGGAACAAATCTGTCCGGCAAAAATACAGTTTATTTGATTGCACAAGGGCTATCCGTTGCGGCGCACCGAAAAAGCGCCCCCGGAGAGCCTTTTTTCTGTCTTTCTCAAAAGCAGCTCGCACGCCGCCGGATATTCGCGCAGAAGGCTTATCACCGCTTTATCACCGGTTTTGCAGCTCACCTTGCCCGGGGAAGCGATGCCGCAGGCTCTCGCAATAGAAGCGGCTCTGAAAATGTGATAGTCGGATGTGAGAAACGCAATTTTCAGGTCGTTTATTTTCTTCCCGGAGTGAGCTTCGATTATTTTTACGGCATTTTCGAAATTTTCAAAAGTAGTTTCAGACCTGTCCTCGGGCAATATCCGCCCGGGGGCAATGTTGTTTTTCACGAGGTATTCCGTGATTATCGCCGCTTCCGACTTTGTCTGTCCTTTTCTGAAACATCCGCCGCACGGCACGGCAATCGTACTTTCGTTTTCTTTTAGGTACTCTGCGGCGCGCTCCATGCGCTCTTTGAGCTGCTCGGAGGGCGTGTCCGCGCCTGTCACCCGACAGCCGAGGATAAGAAGGTAGTCGCACTTGTCGTTGTGCTTTTTTACCGCTTCCCTCATAACAAGCGGCAGGTACACCGCACCGGGAACAACAACCGAAGCCGCAGCGGCGGCAGCTGCTTTCGGCAGCGCACGGGCAGCGGCGGCAAGCGCTCCTTTCCCGTTCTTCGCAGCCCTGCACTTCGCTGCGATTTCGCTGTTCTTCACAGCGTTGCACTTCGCTGTCGTTTTACTGTCCGGTGCAGCCTTGCACTTCGCAGCCGTTATGCCGCACAGCGCCGTTTTCGATGATATTTTTAAAAGCGAGTTAACTTTTTTGTTCACAAGAATACCTCCCGTTTCTTTCCGTCTTAACACTACAAGAAAATTTCGCCGTTGTCAACCCCTCTCGTGTGCGCCGTGTATTTTGCAGGAAGCAGACCAAGCCGCATTGTCAGTTGTACGCGACGCACCTTCACGGCATGAACACGAGCCGTCCGTCCGCCGGGCGCAGCCGCAGCCTGACCCTCGCCGCCGTACATAACGGAAAACCGTTCCCCCTTTCACACTTGCAGCAGCGTTTTTTCGCCTAAAACCGACTTTAATTTTTTTTTGCAAAAACCCTTGACAAATCATTTTTTCGGGTTTATTATAAGGACAAATCACAACCGATGAGGAAGAGTGAGTAGGCGTTACTCATTTTCACACAGAGAGCCGCCGGCGGTGGGAACGCGGCAGAGGATATAACGCTGAATGGACTTCCGAGGGCAAGCGGAAAGAAAGCAAACGCTTTCGAGTATGTAAGACGGAGTATGGTTCTCCGAAAACAAAAACCGGCATATGTCAGTATGCGCAGAGAGGACGCGTAAGCGTCAAGCAGGGTGGCACCGCAGGAATTAACTCCTGTCCCGGCATTTCGATAAGCCGGGACGGGATTTTTTATATTTTCCGGACGGTGGAAAGGAAACGAAAAGCAGATGTTTATTTTAACAAAACGATGGCGAAGCGTAAACGAACCCACAGGCACAGATAAAATAAGACATGGCTTTCCGGTTTCCGTCCATGCCGATCGATAAAGACAATAACGATTCAATAAAACAACAACGAAAGGAAATGTAAATCATGAAAAACGCTAAGAAAATAATCGCTCTCCTCCTCTCTGTTCTCCTTGCAGCCGCTTTTGCCTCCTGCAAAGGCTCGACCACAGACGACAACACCGACACCGCCGCTCCCGGCAATGTGTCAAAGACATACAAAGTAGGTATCTGCAACTATGTAGACGACGCGTCCCTCAACCAGATAGTTGCCAACATCAAATCGCAGCTTGAAAAAACAGGCACCGAAAAGGGCGTTAAATTCGAGATCGAATACGACAACTGCAACGCCGACAAAAATGTTCTCACACAGATAATCACGAACTTTATAGCCGAGAAAGTCGACCTCATGATAGGCGTTGCCACCCCCGTTGCAATGGCTATGCAGACGGCAACCGCCGACAACAACATCCCCGTTGTTTTCGCTGCCGTATCAGACCCCATGGCTGAATCCGTAAAGCTCGTTTCCTCGCTTGAAAAACCCGGCGCGAACATCACAGGCACCTCCGATTATCTCAACACGAACGCCGTTTTCGATATCATGTTCGCACAAAGTCCCGACATAAAGACGGTAGGCCTTCTCTACGATATGGGTCAGGACTCCTCCGCTACTCCCATCGCCGACGCAAAAGCATACCTTGACAAAAAAGGCGTTGCCTACAAGGAGTACACCGGCACGACCGTTGACGAAGTAAGACTCGCCGCACAGTCCGCAGTTCTCGACAAGGTCGACGCAGTGTTCACCCCCACCGACAACACCATAATGAAATCCGAGCTTTCCATCTACGAAACCTTCGCACAGGCAAAAATCCCCCACTACACCGGCGCTGATTCCTTCGCACTTAACGGCGCATTCCTCGGCTACGGCGTTGACTATGCAAACCTCGGCGTTGAAACCGCAAACATGGTATCGGACATTCTTCTTAACGGCAAAAACCCCGGCAAAGTCCCCGTAAAGACCTTCGATAACGGCACGGCTACGATAAACACCGACATCTGCACCGAGCTCGGACTCGACTTTGACACGGTATCAAAAACGATCTCCCCGTTCTGCACAAAGGTACAGTCCATCAAAACAGCCGATGATTTCGGCGAGTGATAACGCCCCGGTAAGCCGGAACGGCAGCTCACACTCAACTGCAATTTCTCCATAATTTTTCTGACAGGCGGTAACATATGAACTTTTCTGTAGTAGGAATGCTGACCCAGACAGCGCTGGAGCTTGGACTTATAAGCTCGCTCACCGTACTTGCGCTGTTTTTAAGCTACTCAATGTTAAATGTCTGCGACCTCTCCACCGACGGCTGCTTCACGCTCGGAGCCGCCGTCGGCGCGGTCGTTGCAATAGGCGGACACCCACTTCTGAGTATCCCGGCGGCAATGCTTGCCGGTATGCTCTCGGGCTTTATAACGGCGTTTCTGCAAACGCGGATGGGCATAAACAGCCTTCTCGCAGGTATAATAGTCAACACGGGGCTGTACTCGATAAACCTCGCAATAATGGGCAACTCCGCGATTCTGAACATGAACCGTACCCCAACTGTATTCGTAAAAATGCGTGAGGCTCTCAAAGGCTCTCCGCTTGAAAAGCAGAGCGTACTCATAGTTGCTCTCATAGCGGTCGCGCTTGCGGTGCTCATACTCTCGCTGTTTCTCAAAACGAAGCTCGGACTTGCTATACGCGCCACCGGCGACAACCCCGACATGGTGCGTTCCTCCTCCGTGAACCCCGTTTTTACGACAACGGTAGGGCTGTGCCTTTCAAACGCATTAACGGCTCTCTCGGGCTGCCTGCTCGCACAGTCGCAGAAATCGGTAAATATCGACATAGGCTCGGGCATGGTCACGGTCGCGCTCGCGTCCCTTCTCATCGGTACGGTTTTCCTTAAAAGAAAGAGCATACCCATCAAAGCCGTGGGAGCCGTTGCGGGCTCGATAGTTTTCAGACTCGTCTACACGATAGCACTCCGTTTCAATATTCCGGCTTCGATGCTCAAACTCGTTTCGTCAATTATAGTAATAATCGCCATTTCGGTACCGTATCTCAAACAGCAGTACCCGACGATAAAAAGGCGGCTCACCGCGTCCGTCGGCAAGGAGGCTCGCCGCAATGCTTGAACTTAAAAATATATCAAAAATCTTTAACCCCGGCACGGAGGACGAAAAAAAGGCGCTCGACAACATAACGACCACAATAAAGGACGGCGACTTTATCTCGATTATAGGCGCAAACGGCGCGGGAAAATCCACGCTTTTCAACGCTATCTGCGGTTCGTTTCTCACCGACAGCGGCTCGATAATCCTCAACGGACGGGATATCACCATGCTCCCCGAATACAAACGGGCAAAAAGCATAGGACGGCTCTTTCAGGACCCGATGAAGGGCAGCGCCCCCAACATGAGCATTGAGGAAAACCTCGCTCTCGCGGCGGGAAAGGGCGGCTGGCTCAGCAGCGTTTCGAAGGCGGACAAGGATACATTCCGCGAAAAGCTCTCGCTTCTCGGAATGGGACTCGAAAACCGCATGAAGCAGCAGGTAGGGCTTCTCTCGGGCGGACAGCGTCAGGCGCTGACGCTCCTCATGGCGACGGTAAACGCGCCGGAGCTTCTTCTGCTCGACGAACACACGGCGGCGCTTGACCCGGCAACGGCTGAAAAGGTACTCGAAATAACAAAGAACACCGTTGCGGAAAAGCACATCACCTGCCTTATGATAACCCACAATATGCAGTCCGCGCTTGATTTGGGCAACAGAACGATAATGATGAACCACGGCAGGATAATTTTCGACACGGAAGGTGCGGAGCGCAAAAAGCTCACCGTACAGGATCTTCTGACGCAGTTCAAAAAAGCCGCAGGCGAGGATCTCGACAACGACAGAATGCTGCTCTCATAAAAAATTTTTTTCACAAAAGCCGTATCGGCACGGAGTTTTTTCCGGCGGATACGGCTTTTATGTTTTGTATATTATCAAACACCCGTCAGGTTTCGTGACGGCAACACATCCCCGTCAATCTGCTGTTTCTCCGACACATTGTACCGAAATTATTGTTTTTCGGGTTAAAGTGTTGATTTATCGATTTCGGTGTTGTAAAATTCTATCATAGTTTTAAAGAACAGGAGAACTGAAAATGGCGCACACACCTTACCTTGTTAAGCCCGGAAAAGAATCGTGCTACGAGTATCTTTTGGGCTGCTACAACAGAATTTCGGCAGATGTCGGCGACTACGCCGCATTTGTTAATCTTGACTGCAAAACAATGATGACGGAAATGTTTGCCGACATCGAGAAGCTCGCTTCGTTCCTTGTTTCAAATGGAATAAAGCAGGGCGATGTCGTAACCGCCTTCCTGCCCACCTCCCCCCACGCATTTATCGCGTTTTACACGCTCAGCAAAATAGGCGCTATCGCAAACTTCGTTCATCCCCTCACTCCTCCCGCCGCATTGGAGGAGATACTCGAAAAAACAAACTCAAAGTGCATTTTTATCCTCGACAGAGCCGCCGGCGCCTATGCAGATATTATCAAAGACAGATTTACGCTCGTCTGCTCCGTTTCGGACTATACAAAAGGAAAAATAAAAGAGCTTGCAAAAGCAGATGACGACAAGAACTCCTCCGTCCCCGAGGGCGAAAAGATATTCCGCTTTGCAGACGCTCTGAACAGTGCGGAGGGTACGGTTCCCACAGTTGTCGAGCCGGGTCATGCTCCTGCCGTATACCTTCACGGAAGCGGCACAACGGGCAAATCGAAAACCGTTATTCTCTCGGCGATAGCGATAAACAATGTCGCTTACGGCTCGTACTACTTCAACGAGAAGGTTCCGCACGACTACGGCAATTCTTACAGTCTGTGCATTCTCCCGTGCTTCCATTCCTTCGGAATAAGCAGCGGTATACACTTCTGCACCTGCAACGCTTTTTCGGGCATTATCATGCCGAAGTTTGATCCGCGCAAGGCAAACGACTACATAAGCCGCTACAATGTCCAGTACATTTCCGGCGCTCCCACAATGTTCATGAAGATGCTCGAACAGGACAACTTCTTCAATGACGGACTCAAAAATCTCGTTTCGCTCTACTCGGGCGGCGATATAGTAAGCGAGAGCTTCATTCAGAAGTTCAACGCCATTCTCAAAGAGAACGGCAGCATGGCTCAGATATTCCGCGGCTGGGGTCTTACCGAGATGGCAGGCGTATGCACCACAAACTTCCACGGCAACTGCAAAGCCGAATCTATCGGCAAGGGCATTACCGGAATGAAGATAAAGGCTATCGACGAAAACGGCAACGATCTTCCTTTCGGCGTTAACGGCGAGCTTTGCACCTCCTGCGACACGATAATGAACGGCTATCTGCCCGACGGCACAGCCGACAACGACGGTATATATGTCGACGAAAACGGCGAAAAATGGGTTCATACGGGCGACATGGGCTATGTAGACGAGGAAGGCTATGTTTTCTTCACCGGCAGAAAAAAGCGCATAATCATCATTTCCGCGTATAATATCTATCCCTACTCGATAGAGCAGAAGGTAATGACGCTTCCCTTCATAGACGAGGCGTGCGCCGTTCAGGGCTATGACGACAACGCAAAGCCGCTTGTAAAGCTCTGCATTTCGCTTAAAGACAAGACTATGCCCGAGGACGAAGTCAAGGCAAAGGTTCTCGCGTTCTGCGAAGAAAACCTTGAAAACAAGTTCTCCGTTCCGCGCAAGATAGTTATTATGGACACTCTGCCGCGCACCAAGATGGCAAAGCTCGATTTCATGAGTATGTCCGATCCGGTGCCGAGATAATTCTTTTTATTAAAGCTTTTGTGCGCCTTCGGGGATATTCTCCGGAGGCGTTTTATCAAACAATTGTATTCCCGATTATCTCCCAAAAAGTACTTTTTTATCCAAAAAATCGCATATTTTAACAGTCTTTTTCATTTTGAGGTGTGTTTTTGTTGAAAATACGCAATAAAAATATTACAAACCGAAAAATAACTATTGACAAATACAATTTTTTTTTGTATTCTTAAACTGTTTATTAGAATGAAAAGGATAAACTATGACCGCTTCCTCAAATATCGAAGCCACGGAATATTTATCGGACGAAGAGCTTGTCCTGCGTCTGCGTGAGGGTGACGCCCGCGCGGCGACCGCACTTATAAAACGCTTTACTCCGTTCGTCCGTTCTGCGGCAAGCCATTACTTCGGCGCCTCGCTTGAAACCGACGATATCGTTCAGGAGGGTATGATCGCGCTCGTTCTCGCGGCGTATTCGTATTCCCCCGAAAAGAACGCCTCTTTCAGAACCTATTCCGCCGTTTGTATCTCGAACCGTCTGAACACGGTGGTGAAAGCACAGAATGCGGCAAAGCATTTTCCGCTTAACACCTATGTCCCCATTGATGAGGTGGAATTGGATTCCGGCGCAACACCGGAAAGCATTTTTATTGACGCGGAGCATACCTCCGAGCTTGTTTCGAAAATAAAAGGCGAAATGTCGGAGCTTGAAAAAAAGGTTCTTTCGCTCTTTTTGGCGGGCAATTCACACAGAGAAACAGCCCGGAGCCTTGATATTTCCGAAAAATCGGTGGCAAACGCGTTGCAGCGCATACGCAGTAAGTTAAAGGATGCGCAGCATTAACACGATATCAACGGTTAACGCCGTTCAGATATACCGCCTTGCCGTGGCGACACGCAAAGGCAAAAAATTTTAGCGAGGTAACAAAATGTACGAAGACAAAACACTCACATGCAAAGAATGCGGTAAAGAGTTCGTGTTCACCGCCGGCGAGCAGGAGTTCTATGCGGAAAAAGGCTTCTCAAACGAGCCTCAGCGCTGCAAGGAATGCCGCGACGCTCGCAAGAACGCTGCGAGAGGCGACAGAAAGTTCTACGAAACAACCTGCCAGAGATGCGGCGGCGTTGCCAGAGTTCCCTTTGATCCTTCAAAGATTCGCGGCGACAAAGAGATTCTTTGCAGTGAATGCTACGCAGCAAAGTCAAACAAATAATTTAACATAAATTTTTTGGCTGTATTAAAGGACTTACCGTAAAAGGCGAGTCCTTTGGTATTTTATTGGGTAATTGTTGATTCACAAACGAAACGAAAACCGGCACGGCAGCACAAGACAACGCGGAGTACGCCGCCGTACGCCGAAAACGGCGCATACGCATTCACGCCAATCACATCGGCAGGCGAAATGCCGTTTCTTCTTCGGTCGTTGCTTCTCCGCTTTTTTCCGCCCCTGTTTTCTTCTGCGCCTGTTTCTTCTCCTGTTTTTTCTCCGTTTGTTTCTTCTGTTCCCGTTTCTTCTCCTGTTTTTTTTCTCCGCTTGTTTCTTCTCCGCCTGTTCCTTCTCCCTGTTTGTTTCTTCTCCGCCTGTTTCCGTCCCGTCTGCGCGGCGCTTCACATATCAAGCTCCAAATTGTCATCGTTGCCGGTGCGGTTATTGTACAAAAACGGACGGGCAATCTCCGCAATGCTCGAAGCGCCCTTTATAAACGAGCCTATGGGCTTATGGACGGCGTTGAGAATTTTATCCGCCTTTTCGCATACTCCGTTAAATACCTTGTACTCAACGGTGTCGGGCGTGTAGGGAGCGTTGCCCCTGAAAACATGGCGCATGATAACAAACGCGCAGTCGATAACGCGGACGGAGCGCAGCTTTTTTATCTCCTCTTTGGTCAGTCCGTTGTATTTTTTCGCAAATCTCGCCGGGACGGACATTTTGAGATTTTGGGCGATAACGGCGGCGGCTTTTACGGCAAGCCGGTGTTTTTCCAGCTTCTCCGTACTCAAAAAACCGTCCGCGTCCGCGATAAACGCATTCCAATCGTGTGCTGCAAGCGGCACGAGCTTTTGAAGCAGTCCGGTAAAATTAAGCCCGTATATATATTCGAACGCCGAAAGGGGCGTATCGAGTCCCTTTATTTTTTCTATGCCGACGCTTGTTATCGAGCAGCGGCGCGTTTCGGTATCAAGCTCGACCTTTCGCATCATCCCCTTTGCGGCGCAAAGAGCGGTGGTGGAAACATCATAGAAAAATCTGCCCTCGGTGTCGGTGTATTTTCTGATATTATGAACATGGGTATGCCCGGTAAAAATCAGCGGCGCACCCTCCTCGCACATTATGGCGCAGAGCTTATCGCTTCCGCCGAACATCTCAAACGACGCGACGAGCTTATAGATATCCCACGGCGGCAAAACGGGATGATGTACGGCGAGAAACACACACTCCCCGGCATTTTTCGCCTTTTTCAGCTCCTCACGAACCCACTCGAAGCCGCTGTCGGATAAGCCGCAGCAGCTCCTGCCGTTGCCGTTGTCATTGAGAGCGATAAGGCGCACGCCGTCCCCGATAACTGCCGAATACGAGCCGCTCTCGTCATGAATACTGTCCGCCGAGTCGGGACCGTAATCGTTATACAGGTGATACAACGCCTTTCGGTTTATATATTCTACGGAGTAACACTCATTTTCGCCGTACCCGACCGCGTGAAAGATATTCTCGTCGCCGTCCTCGCCGCAGCCGCAGTAGTCGTGTGTGGCGGTAGTGACGAACACTTTTTTCCCGGCAGAAGTGAGCTTTTTGAGCTGCGCCTTGAAGTCGCGGTGGCTTATCACCTCTCCGGCGTTTACGAGATCGCCCGTGATAAGCACGGCTTCGGCGTCTTTATCTTCAAGGATCATATCAAAAAAAGTGTCAAGTATTTCGGGCGAAGCCCTGAGCGCTATCTGATCGCCGCGTTCGCGCCGTATAATAGGATTGCCCGGCACCCACAGCTCCTTTGACAGATAGTGCGGATCGGTCAGAACATACATCGTAAACAGTTTTCCCATACTTACCTCCGGGCGTTTCTTTATTCTTATTGTAACCTATTCCGGCTCTTGTTGTAAAGGACAAAATCTCCGGATTGCCCGGAACAAAAACCGCACGCCACAGTCCGTACGAGCCAAAGCCGGACAAATAAGGGGCTGCCGCCTTTGCGAAATCAAACGCAAAACAGCAATAAAAAAGACGGTACACGCCCGGTCGGTCGTTCGTCCGAGGTCGGTTCGGAACGGAAAAAACATAAATTACCTACTCTTTCACTCAAAAAAAAATAAAAAAACTCTTGACATCTGTGTTACGGCGTGTATAATAACAGTATAAATTTAATAAGTTTTGATTGAAGTGTTTATTCGATAAGTTCCGGGGGCAAGTACCCCTTTAAGGTGTCGTTGAACGCTTTATTTTTTTGTTCGGCAAGTAAAAAAGGAGGGTAAGGCGAATGACAACGGTATTGGTCGTGAGCAGCTCGGTCAAATTTTTCGGTCAGTTCAGAGCGGCGGCTGAGCTTGACAACTGCGAAATACTCACCGCTACAAGCATGAGCGAAGCGAAAAAATATCTCATGCTCGGCGGCATTCACGCGGTCGTGATAAACTGCCCCGTAAGCGACGGCTTCGGCTTTGACGAAGCAGCCCAAACGGCGGACACCTACGAAACACCGATACTGCTTTTTGTCCGTCAGGAGATTTTTGCCGATGTTTCGGCGAAGCTCAAACGACAGGATATTATCATTCTGCAAAAGCCCAACGACCGCGAACACATCCGCGCGGCAGCCGAAACACTCATTTCACAGGTATCATTTGCAAAAAAAAGCGCCTACGAGAGCGCACTCGATGAAAAGCTCAACGAGCTTAAAATCATATCCCGCGCAAAGATACTGCTCATGCGGCAGTTTTCGATGAGTGAGGCACAGGCGCACAGATACATTGAAAAAAGCGCAATGGACAACGGCAGAACAAAAAAAGCAACGGCGCAAGGTATAATAAAAGCATACAGAAACTGATAAAAAAGGGAGCGAATTACAATGACAAAGTACATTTTCGTAACAGGCGGTGTTGTTTCGGGACTCGGCAAGGGCATAACGGCAGCGTCACTCGGCAGACTGCTTAAAGCGCGCGGACTCAAAGTAGCGGCGCAGAAGCTCGACCCGTACATAAATGTAGACCCCGGAACAATGAGTCCGTACCAGCACGGCGAGGTATTTGTGACCGAGGACGGCGCGGAAACAGACCTCGACTTAGGACATTACGAGCGTTTTATCGATGAAAACCTCAACAAATACTCGAACCTCACCACAGGCAAGGTGTACTGGAATGTGCTTAACAAAGAAAGAAAGGGCGAATATCTCGGCTCCACCGTTCAGGTCATTCCGCACATAACGGACGAAATAAAGAGCTTCATCTATTCCGTCGGCAAAAAGACCAACGCCGATGTTGTTATTACGGAGATAGGCGGCACAACGGGCGACATCGAGAGCGAGCCGTTTCTCGAAGCTATCCGTCAGGTGGGACGCGAAATCGGAAAGGAAAATTCGCTCTACATCCATGTAACGCTCGTGCCGTTTTTGAGAGGCTCGGACGAACATAAAACAAAACCCACGCAGCACTCCGTAAAAGAACTTCAAGGCAAGGGAATCAACCCCGATATAATCGTGCTGCGCTGCGACGAACATCTCGAACGCTCAATATTCAAAAAAATAGCGATGTTCTGCAATGTAAAAGAGGACTGCGTAATTGAAAACGTCACGCTCCCCTTCCTCTACGAAGCGCCGCTTATGCTCGAAGAACACGACTTTTCGCTTATCGTATGCCGTGAGCTCGGCTTGTGGACGAGAGCGCCGGAGCTTAACGAGTGGAAAAAGCTCGTGGAGAGAATAAAAAACCTCGAAAAGAAGGTTACAATCGGAATCGTCGGCAAATATGTACAGCTGCATGACGCATATCTCTCGGTCGCGGAAGCGCTGCGTCACGCCGGCTACGAAAACAACGCCGAAGTTCACATCGAGTGGATCGACTCCGAGGATATAACAAAAGAAAACGCCGCTGAAATGCTCAAAGGACTTGACGGCGTAGTCGTCCCGGGCGGCTTCGGTTTCAGAGGAATCGAAGGCAAGATAGAAACGGCGCGCTACTGCCGCGAAAACGACCTGCCCTACCTCGGTATCTGTCTGGGAATGCAGACTGCGGTAATAGAATACGCCCGTGATGTCCTCGGCTGGAAGGACGCGAATTCCGGCGAATTCGACCCGGCTTCGACACACAAGGTCATCGATTTTCTCCCCGACCAGAGCGAGGAGGTCGACAAGGGCGGCACGCTGCGTCTGGGTGCGTACCCGTGCAAGACCGTTCCCGGCACGCTCATGAGAACCTGCTACGGCTCCGAAATGATAAGCGAACGCCACCGTCACCGCTATGAATTCAACAACGATTTCAAAAAGGCTCTCACCGATGCGGGACTCACCGTGAGCGGCACCTCCCCCGACGAGAGAATAGTTGAAACCGTGGAGGTTCCCGGCAACCGCTTCTTCATCGGCGTTCAGTTCCACCCGGAATTCAAGTCGCGCCCCAACAAGGCTCACCCCCTGTTCACCGGGCTCATCAAAGCCGCCCTCGGGAAAGAGGTAAAGTAAAAGCACCGCCGAAAGCTCATACATCACCGAAAGGAGCCAACTCCCCCTCCGCGATTATATTTCATCCGTAACATCTTTTAATACATACGGCAGCCGAAGCGTTTTTTCGGCTGCCGTCCGCTTCGTAAAAAAAAGCCCCGACCGTAAAGTCGGAGCCGAATTTTCCCCAAGATATATCAGAAAGCCGGGTGCATTTTTTCCCGCACCCGGCTTTTGTTTTGTCTTGTTTTTGTTTTGTTTTTTCGGTCTGCACTCAACACGGCAGACCTTTTTTGTTTTTACAGACCGAAGCCCACTGTTTCACGGACAGGCTCGTTACCGTCGTCGTACTTTTCGCGAAGTCCCTTTTCGTCAAAGAGGAACACGCCGTGAAGCGCAATTTCGATACCCTTTTCAATGGTTTTAAGCTCCATTATGTCCGCCTTGTCACCTCTTGTGTGATAATAACGGGGCGGGCCGGGGTTCATTGCGGCAAAGCAGGCAGAGGGAATTCCCGCCTGTGAAATGGCAGCCGCGTCGGACGCGCCGCAGAAAAGAACGGCATAAGGCAAATCCATATCGGCGAGCTTTCCCGCTTCTTTAAGGAGAGCGCACGCGCGTTTGTCGTGCGGAGTAAGACCGGACATATCCTTGTTGTATATCGCCATATCGTCGTAGTCTTTAAGCGTATCAAAGGCGTAAATGACGGTTTCGACATCGGGATCCTTGAACTCGGGGTGGAGCTTTACGGCGGCTTTCGCGCCTCTGAGTCCTGCTTCTTCACCGCCGGAGAACATTGCGACAACTTCCGTATTTTCAAAACGGATACCGTTGTCGCCGAGGAATTTAAGCACTGCGGCACCCATCATGCAGCCCGTAAGGTTATCGTTTGCGCCGTCAACAGTTATTTTGTAGTTCATGAAAATCATGAGCCCCACATAACCGGGTATAAACGCAATGGCTATCCAGTATACAATGGGCTGAACATCGCCCTTGACCATGGTGAAAACGGACGCGAAAATCGTGTACGCCAAACCGACAACGGGATAAATAAACGCGGTATAGAGCATGACTCTGCCGCCGAGATGGGTAAAACGCCACTCGATGGACGAGTCGGAATGTCCGCAGATAACTATGCGGCGCTTTGTTTCTCCCGACGCTTTTCGTACGCAATATGTATTGTGCGAAATTGCCTTCGGGAAAAAGGCGTCTATCGTCTGGCGGTAGAACAGGAATTCGCCGAATATCATTATAGCCGTAAGAACTATCGCTACTATCGCGACATAAGGAGCGAACAAAACATCGGGTGTGAATATATTCACAATACCGGCAATTGTTGCGATCGTAAGAAAAATACCGGCAAGGCGCAGCCATCCCAAAAACGCCCTCGGCGCAAGCTTGAATTCGTCGCGCTTTACTTCGTCGGCAGCGTCGCCGACCTGCTGCGCCATGTAGTCCTGCGCTTTGAGCTCGGCTTCCGAGCCGGTTTCGCGAGGACCTATTTCCGCGCATATCTTCTTGATGGTGCGCGCGGCAAAGTTCGCATACATTCGAAGCGTCGGTTTAAACTTTTCAACGCTCTCGTTAGCTTTCATATAATACATTTCCCCCTGTGTTCAGTATAGGAACAATTTTATCATAATTTGTTCGAAAAGTCGATAGAAAAATCACATAAATCGTCACCTGTTTAATTGTGTAATATTCACAAAATAATTGTGAATAAAATATGAACACATATAATATGCAGCCATTTTGAAAAATTTTTTACAACTTTTGTCTGTTATCTCTGAAAGCAGCCGATGATAAGTTTTTTGCCTCTTGTTTCGGATAAATCGCTGCGGTTCTTGACTTTACGGCAGCACCCGGAGTAAAATAAAAAAGCACATTCCTGCACAAAAGTACATTTCTGCAAATCGGGGTAATGTAAATGCCGAAAACACATTTTGAAAAACAGCCGGGCATCGGCACGGACATTTTGTTCTACCACTTCACCTCACACAACAAAATACTGTTTCACCGACACGACCGGCTCGAAATAATCTGCCTGCGCCGGGGACACATTCTGTTTTCCGTCGGCAGCAAGGAAATAATGCTGAACGCAGGCGATATCGCCGTTGTCAACCCGTGTGAGCGGCACGGCAGCAGCCGCCTTTCCGCCGATAACGATTACTTTGTGTTTCTCGTTCCGCGCTCGGTTTTTGCCTCCTGCACAAGGGAATACCGCTTTGCCGAAACCGTAAAAAAGGACAGCGCCTGCTTCGAGTGTGCCGAAACGGCAGCGTCCCTGTTTGAAAACGCAAGCGCCGAAAACGCCTTTCTGAGAAGAGCGGAGATATACCGTCTGCTTCACCTTTTGTCCGCGCACGCCTCGGGCTTTTCACCGGCAGTAGCCGGCAGCACGGACGACAGCGAAATAACCGCCGGAATAAAAACTCTCATCCGCACCCGCTACGCCGAGCCTTTTTCGCTTGACGACCTCGCGCAGAGCTTCTGCGTAAGCGTTTCGAACTTGCAGCACACCTTCAAGCACGACACCGGTATGAGCATTCTGAATTATTTGAAGCTGACCCGCGTAGAAAGCGCAAAGAACCTGCTGACCCATACGGAGTACACCGTTTCCGAAATAGCGCGCAGTACGGGCTTTACCGACCACAACTATTTCACGCGCGTCTTTTCCTCGGTCGCCGGAATGCCGCCGCGCAAGTACCGCGCAGCACAGCGCGAAAAGAAATAACACCGCAGTTGAGCTTTTCCAAAGCTCTCCACGGGGCATGGTTCACAAAAAACGCGCAAACAGCCGCCGTTCCTTATGTCGGAACGGCGGCTGAGTCTTTTTTTACGATATTAAATTACTTGACTTTATCGAAGCTAACTACGCTTATGCGAAGGTTCTCGTCAACGCTGACCTTTACGACAAAAACGGTTCTGTCGCTGTCGGCTTCGAAGTCACGGAGATATGTGAATTCGAGCGTGACTTCACCGGGCTTTACGGCAGTAAATTCATATTCCTTCTCTCCGCCCTTGCCTGCGGCGTTAAACGGGTTGTCGTACTCGTCGTACTCTTCCTTTGTGAGTCTCAAAGCGTCACCGTCGATTTTGTATGACCATGAATAGCCTGTGGTGGGGTTTGAGGGAAACTTAATGTCAAGCTCTCTGTCTTCGTAGTCGATGGAATACTCGTAACCGTCGCCTTTTATCTCTACATCAATATCACTGTGATTGATATTGATTCCGAAGAAGGCGAGAACGGCGATGAAGAATGCAATGATTTTCTGGAAAAATGCGGGCATAGCGGCACCTCTTTTACAAGTTTTTTTATTCAAGCCTTGGCTTGTGTTGTTATTTTAACATATTTTCCCGTTCCAATCAAGTTTTTTATGACAAAAAATGCCGTCCTCCGGGAGCAGCACCTTCCGGCGCGTCAAGAGGGGAAAGAACTATCGCCCTGAACATCTCGTTCGGGTAAATATCTCCGTCTTTTTTATTGAGCGAATCACACACGATATCGAGCAATCTCTCCATTTCCGAGGTATTCTTAAAGCTCTCCGGGTGCCGCTTCATCGCCTTTTTCAGATATATAGCCGCCGGCAAATACTTTTTATTGAAAGAATCGAAAAGAT
>JAEDGF010000081.1 GCA_016297645.1 Clostridiaceae bacterium | reverse complement strand
ATTGTGGCATGGTCAAGGAAGTACACAAATATGTACCCGATGATACAGAGGTAAGATATTGCCCGCTCTGTGGTAGTGAGATTGACCGGGATATATGGGAAACAATGATCATTCCGGCGGTTGAACTGCTGAACAAGGCGAACAGGGCTTTTATTGCTAAGCACACAGAGGAAAACACAACCCCTATTTACATTGATGTAATTGCAGATCATTTCACACGGGATGATATGCAGGAAAATTAAAAAATAATTTGAAATGAGGTAACAAAAATGAGCAAATTCAATACTTATATTCGACAGATCAACGATATTGCAGCGGAAGCGTTTAAGGAATACACCGCCGCACAGGATGCCTACAAGAGCGCAGAAAGCAAGAAAAACGCATTCCCCCGCCGTAATGGTTTGGGCATGGAATACGATGCAAAAAGCGCCAGATATGCCGCAGATTTTGCGGAAGCTGCTGCAGCATTGGACAAATTCCGCAAAAATGGCTTTTACAATCACAGAAAGCGCATGGACGAGGTGCGTAATGCTTTTATTGCAGAGATCGGCAACGCATTTGCTGCTGACCCGGCACAGCTTGACATGGCAACCCTTGAACTGATGAAAAGCGGCATTCTGAATGCAAGCGAATATTCCCGGCTTATGGATAAGGCTATCAATGACGGCAATCACACAATGGCAAGAATGATCGCACAGCACGCCAAAGCTGCCGCAGATAGCACCGATGACAGAGAGGATGCCGCTGCTTTCAGAGCCGTTGCATATAAGGGTAACGGCATGAACGGGAATAATTATATTGAAGCATTCGACTTTGTGACAAGTCTTTATGACAGATGCAGCCGCAATCCTGCACTTTATAGCAAGTGGGACGAGCTTGCGGGTGAAGTGATTGAAAAGTTTTGATCATGGCTGTATCAGAAAAGAAGCTCAAGCGGGATGCTGAGAAAGAGCGGGAGAATGCAGCAATCTGTCTTTTTTGTGTCAAGGAAGAATGCAGCGGAGCGGATGCTTGCTTTCGTGAGCAAAAGAAAAAGCGGCAGCGTCAGTATCAAGCAGACCGCCGAAATGCTCAGCAGTCTTTAGATGCTTTCTATCATGCGCAACAGGCAAAGGAAAACCGTAGGCGCAGAATTGAAGCACAGGCGGCTTTTCAGAAAAGGAAAGAAGCCGAATAAAATCACTTGTCCCCCTGTAGGGTAGACATAGAATTTCTCCTTTCGTAAAGGGAAGCCGTCCGGCATTTGTCGGGCGGTTTTCTCTTGCCCAAATTAACGAAAAAAGGCGGCTTTCCGTGATTGGAAAACCGTCTTTTTCTGTGATGGTATTATAGCCAAACCGTTACAGCAAAGCCACCTTTGAAGAAATAAGGTTTGTTTAATACCCTTGTGGTGGAATCGAGGGGAGTCGAACCCCTGTCCGAAAGAAAGTCCTCACAACTTTCTACGAGCGTAGTTATTTATTTATTCTCTGCGCGCCGACGGGAAATAACACCCTTCGGTTTGAAAAAGCCCTATTGTTCATGACGGGTTATAAGGCGGTATGCCCGTGCACGGTCACTGCTAAATGACGCCACGCACCGAGCCGCAGTACTCTCGGGAATGACGGCGGCTGCGATTAGGCAGCTGCTAAAACTGTCTTATTAGTGTCAGTTATTATTTAAGTTGAAGCTTTTAGAGAGGTGCCTCGCCTCTGCTCGCTTATTGTGCCTCGTTTCCCCCGTCGAAATCCTTTCGATCCCGTACAGGTCAGGCTGACGCGGGTCAGCCCGATTGATTTGCTGCTGCTTTTTGCCGAAATTTTGCCGGCTTGAAGCAGACGCATTACGGAGTAATCGTTAAAGGCTGTTTTTCAGCGTACGGTCGATGTCGCGCTTGGCGTCGCGTTTAGCGGCGTCCTCGCGTTTATCGTAAAGCTTTTTGCCCTTGCAAAGCCCGATTTCAAGCTTTGCCCGACCCTTTACGAAATATACGCTTAGGGGAATTATCGCATATCCCTGCTGTTTTGTCAAGTCAAAAAGCCGTTTTATTTCGCGTTTGTGCATTAAAAGCCGTTTCGGGCGCATGGGGTCGCGGTTGAAAATATTGCCTTTTTCGTACGGTGAGATGTGCATTCCGTTTGCAAATATCTCACCGTTTTTCACATGACACCAGGAGTCTTTGAGGTTTACTTTGCCGTTTCTTATGGACTTTACCTCAGTGCCGAAAAGTTCAAGACCGGCTTCGAAGGTTTCCATGACAAAATAGTCGTGATAGGCTTTTTTGTTTTGGGCGACCTTGCGAAGATCGGGTTTGTTCTGAGCCATTTGCATTTCACCTCTTTCGTAAAAATGCGGTTACATACTCTCGGGCGCGTCCACTTTCAGTAAGCCGAGAACATTTGCGAGTACGGTCTGTGTGCAGCGGCACAGGAAAAGGCGTGCGGCGGCGAGGTCTTTGTCGTCCGTGTCGCAGCGGCAGGCGTTATAGAACTTGTGGAACAGCGTTGCAAGCTCCACGGCGTAGCGTGTGAGCTTTGACGGGTCGAGAAGCTTTGCCGCGTTTTCGACTTCGTTCGTAAGTGAAGAAATGTAGCGGATAAGCTCCTTTTCCTCGTCGGCAGTGAGCCTTTGCGCCTGCTCCTTCGTGCAGCCGTTGAACTGAGTGCCTTTCTCCTGCAACTTGCGGAATATCGAGCAAATGCGTGCGTGCGCGTACTGGCAGTAGTATACGGGGTTCTGTGCGCTCTGCTCAACGGCAAGACCGAGATCGAAGTCGCAGTGCGTATTTGCTTCGCGCATATTGAAGATGAACCTTGCCGCGTCAATGGGAACCTCGTCGAGAAGCGTGACGAGAGTTATCGCCTTGCCGGAGCGCTTGGAGGCTTTTATCACTTCGCCGTCCTTCACAAGACGAACCATCTGCATGAGGACGACTTTGAGCCGCTCGGCATTCACGCCGAGTGCGGTAAGGGCTGCTTTGAGTCTCGGGACATAGCCGTGATGATCCGCGCCGAGAATATCGACCGCAATATCAAAGTTTCTTATGCAGAGCTTATTATAATGATAGGCGATATCCGGGACAATGTATGTCAGGAAGCCGTTGGAGCGCACGAGGACAAAATCCTTGTCGCAGCCGAACTGCTCGGCTTTGAACCAAACCGCGCCGTCTTTTTCGTATGTGCAGCCCTTCTCGGTGAGCAGCTTTACCACACCGCGCGCAGCGCCGGAATTGTGGAGAGTGCTCTCCCTGAACCATGTGTCATACTTTATCTTATATTTCAGCAGATCGCGTTCGAGTCCGGCGATATTGATGGGAAGCGCATAGTCAACAAGAGCTTTTTTGCGCTCCTCGTCCGAGGTGTGCATATACTTGTCGCCGTATATCTTTGCGAAATTTTCGGCATGGTCTATAATATCCTGACCGTGGTAGGAGTCCTCGGGCATTTCGATATTATCGCCGAAATGCTGACGGTAGCGAATGTCGAGTGACAGTCCGAACTTCTCTATCTGGTTGCCGCCGTCGTTTATATAGAATTCGCGCTCGGTTTCGTAGCCCGCCCAAGAGAGTACCTCCGCAAGGCAGTCGCCCATTGCGCCGCCGCGCGCGTTGCCCACATGCATGGGGCCTGTGGGGTTTGCCGAAACGAATTCGACAAGTGCGCGTTTGCCCTTGAAAAGGTCGGAGTGACCGTAGCTTTTGCCGAGTTCTTCGACGCTTTTCAGTACATCGGCGTAAAACTCCTGCGAGAGCGTAAAGTTTATGAAGCCCGCGACGGGTTCGACCTTGCCGAAATATGTTCCGTCGAGTTCGATCTCATCGGTTATTGCCTGCGCTATTTTAGCCGGAGCAGTGCGGAAAACTCTGGCGTGTGCCATTGCGGCGTTTGTTGAATAATCGCCGTTTTTCCGATCCGCCGGAACCTCTACTTTGAATTGTGCAAGCTCCGCTTCCGGCAGCGTTCCTTTTGCCTGCGCCTTTTTTATCGCCGCAGTTATTATTTCGGCGACCTGTTTTTCCGCCGTTTTAACAATGTTGTTCATTTGTTTTATCTCCTTTCGGACAGACTGACGGGAATAGTCCTCCGTCAGATGATATCAATTATCATGCTGTGCGCCGTTGAGGCGCCGTCGGGGTAGTTTATCTCATACTCGATTTCGAGCGTTCCGCCCGTTTCGCTTACCGTGCTGTTGACGCGGTGACCGTATACGCCGAACACGATCTCGCCGTACGGTGTGAGATAGTGGCACAGATGCCGCTTGCCCGGCTCGGCGGTTATTTCGTTGGCGATATCGCCGCTGCGGATAACGGAAACGGCGCTGCCGTTTATAACGCGTATGGTCGTGGTTGTTTTGACCTCTGGGAAAAGGTTCTCGCTGTATTCTATCGTGTAGTCGTTTTCCGTGCCGTTTATGGCAGCATCTGCGGTTACTTCAATTTTTTCGGTTTCTTCGCCGCCGCTTATGCAGCTGAATACTCGAATTTTCGGGGTGATGTTCATTTTGACTCTTTGTGTGCCTCCGTAAAAAGCGGCTCGGACGGCTGTCGACGAGTGTGCCGCTTCTTTTATTTGAACATAATACCATATATGTGAGGTAAAAATCAAGCGCAATCGGGTGCGTATCATCATTTTATTGCTTTTTTTCGGAAAATAAACCCTCAATTTCAAAAAAAAGCGTTTTTTGTCTGTGAATATATATGTTTTTTCGTGTGCGGTGTTGAAAAAAAACAGACGGTGTGATATGATAACTCAGTATATACAGTAACGGAGGAAATAAAAATGAGTCTTTTCTATGTACGCGACGGCGAGCCGTATATTCCCGACGAAATCGGCAGAGAGCTTGCAAAGCTCTCGCACGCCATCGTAAAAACCTGCCGTCTTTCTTTTAAGGTTCAGATGAAAACCACGGCGATAAACAATGCCCTGAAAAGCGGCGACAAAGAGCAGATGTATTCCATCCTGCAAAAGGTACTCGAAAAGTACAAAAAGGTGTACAGCGATTATATGTCGCTCAGCGGTGCCGAGATAGCCGAGGTCGATGACTCTTTCTTTGCCGACAAGGACGCGGAGTTTTACAAGGGTCAGCTTAAAATACTTCTCGATCTCGCGAACATCCACTGCATTGCCGAATCCCGTATGATGCCCCTTCTCAGCGGCGCGTGCGAGAAAACGCTCGACAAGCACCTCAACGAGCTGTTCTTCTTCTCAAATCAGGGCAGCATAAGAGATGACGACAGCGACGACGGGGACGACGAAAACGCTTCCGGCACGGAAGAATAATTCAAAAACAGTAAAAGAGGAACGAAACAATATGGAATGGACAGGTCTTAACGAGCTGCGTGAAAAATATCTCAGCTTTTTCGAGAAAAAGGGTCATCTGCGGCTCGACAGCTTTTCGCTTATTCCGCAGGGCGATAAAAGCCTTCTGCTTATAAATGCCGGAATGGCTCCCATGAAAAAATACTTTACCGGCGAAGTCACTCCGCCGTCAAAGCGCGTCACTACTTGCCAGAAGTGCATCAGAACGCCCGACATCGAGCGCGTGGGACACACCGCACGCCACGGTACATTTTTCGAGATGCTCGGCAACTTCTCCTTCGGCGACTACTTTAAGCGTGAAGCGACCGCATGGGCGTGGGAATTCTGCACCAAGGAAATGGAAATGGATCCCGAAAAGATATATGTCAGCATCTATCTTGACGACGACGAGGCGTACGACATATGGACAAAAGAGGTCGGAGTAAAGCCCGACCACATGGTGCGTTTCGGCAAAGAGGACAACTTTTGGGAGCACGGCGCAGGTCCCTGCGGCCCCTGTTCGGAGCTTTACTACGACAGAGGTCCCGAGCACGGCTGCGGCAAGCCCGACTGCAAGGTCGGCTGCGACTGCGACAGATATGTTGAATTCTGGAATCTTGTTTTCACGCAGTTTGAAAACGACGGCAACGGAAACTATACCCGTCTGAGCCACCCGAATATCGACACAGGTATGGGACTTGAACGCCTTGCCTGTATCGCACAGGGCGTTGATAACCTTTTTGAGGTCGACACCGTGCGTAATATAATGAAGAAGGTTTCCGAGATCGCGAATGTAAAGTATCATGAAAGTGAAAAAACGGATATTTCTCTGCGCGTTATCACTGACCATATCCGCTCCACCGCAATGATGATATCAGACGGCGTTATGCCTTCAAACGAGGGCAGGGGATATGTTCTCCGCCGCCTTCTCAGACGCGCCGCGCGCCACGGGCGCCTGCTCGGTATCGACAGACCGTTTTTGGCAGAGCTGTGCGAAACCGTGATAACCGAGAGCGGAAAGGCATATCCGGCTCTCATTGAAAAGCACGACTACATTGTTAAAATAATCGCCGTCGAGGAGGACAGCTTCAACCGTACTCTCGACTCCGGCTTGAAGCTGCTCGGAGAAATGACCGAGCGCACGGAGGGCAAGACCCTCAGCGGTGAGGATGCCTTCAAACTCTCCGATACCTTTGGTTTCCCCATTGACCTCACGAAAGAAATCCTTGCCGAAAAAGGTATGGATGTAGACGAGGACGCTTTCAATGCCCTTGTCAAAAAGCAGAAGGAAACCGCGAGAAATGCGCGTAAGGATGCGGGTGCTGACGCTTGGAAGGACGCCGGCGCAACGCTTAAAGGACTTCCCGCGACCGTGTTCACGGGCTATACTTCGCTTGAAGGCGAAGGCAAGGTGCTTGCCGTTCTCGGCGATAATGCCGAAAAGCTCGAAAGCGCTTCGGCAGGCGACAGCGCCGTAATAATCCTCGATACTACTCCGTTTTATGCGGAGAGCGGCGGACAGGCAGGCGACACCGGCATTATCTCCGGCAAGGGCTTTCGTTTTGAAGTCGCCGACACGACAAAGAATTCCAACGGGCTGTTCTTCCATAAGGGCAAGGTTATAGAAGGCGTTATTTCCGGGGGCGACTGCGCTTCGGCTTCCGTTTGTGCGGAAAAGCGTTCTGCTGCCGCAAGAAACCACACCTCCGCGCACCTGTTGCAGGCAATGCTCCGCAAAAAGTTCGGCAGCCATGTCGAGCAGGCAGGTCAGCTTGTAAATTCCGATATAATGCGTTTCGACTTCACTCACTTTGAGGCTCTTACCTCCGAGGAGATACGCGATATCGAAAAGAATGTTAACGAAATAATTCTCAAAGCCGTACCCGTTTCAAGCTCCGAAAAAACTCTTGCCGAGGCAAAGGCAATGGGCGCTATGGCGCTGTTCGGCGAAAAGTACGGAAACACCGTACGCGTTGTGGATATCGGCGGATATTCGCTTGAACTGTGCGGCGGTACTCATGTCGGCAACACGGGTGAAATAGGTCTGTTCAAGATAATTTCCGAGTCGTCCGTTGCGTCCGGCGTCAGAAGAATAGAAGCCGTGACGGGTCTGAACGCACTTCAATATGTAAACAAAATGCTCGCAAACGCTGCGGCTGCGGCTGCCGTACTCAAATGCGGAACGGTTGACGCGCTTCCCGAAAAAGCGGCGGCTGTTACTGCCGAGCTTAAAGCCGCCGAGAAGGAAACGGAAAAGCTCAAAGGCGAGCTTGCCGCACAAAAAGCGGGCGAGCTGTTCACAACGGTCGGCGAGTTTAACGGCGTTACGGTAAAAACGGCGGACATGGGCGAAGCCGACGCAAACGCGCTCAGAACAATGCTCGATTCCGCAAAGGACGACGACTCCGTAATTGTCGTTGCCGGTAAAAATTCCGAAAAAGGCACTTGCTCCTTCGCCTGTGCCTGCGGTAAAAACGCCGTGGCAAATGGCGCACACGCCGGAAATATCGTGCGTGAAGTCGCAAAGGTTGCAGGCGGCGCGGGCGGCGGAAAACCCGATTCGGCAATGGCAGGCGGCAAGGATATCACAAAGATCCCCGACGCACTCAACGCCGTAAAGGATATAGTCGCGGCACTTATAAAGTAAAAAGCTTAGGCTGACGGGATTCAAACCCATGTCGCCCGTCAGTGCCCCTTTTCGGCAC
>JAEDGF010000080.1 GCA_016297645.1 Clostridiaceae bacterium | reverse complement strand
CGCACCGTAAAAAACGCCGACATTTCAAAAACGCACCCGAGTAAATTCTCCGGGGTGCGTTTTTTTCACGGCTTTTTTCATTTTTTACACCGTCCGATTTTTTGATGCGTTCATGCGAACGGCTTTTCGGCGGTATTTTTTCAGTCCTCAGTTTTCGCCCTTGCGTGCGAGGTTCTCTATTACGCGGACAGGCAGATCGCGGTAAAAGTCGCCCCGTCTGATATGCTCTCTTTCGTGGGCTAAGCTTTTTTCGAGCTGTTCGTCCGACAGTGCCTCGTTCAGATAAACATTATAATCGCCCTGCGCGTCCGGCACAGTAAAAGCTCTGACCGTAACCGGCATGGAAATAAGCCTGACTATCACATCGTTCACCCGAAAAACACCTCCGTTATTCCCCGATAAACGCGTCGACTATTTTGATGATCTTGTCAAGATCCTCGGCGCTCGCCTTTTTCGACAGGTCAAACAGAAGCTTCCTTTTTCTGAAAAGCTCCTCCTGCTTGCTGTCGGCATCCTCTTCGAAAAAATATGTTTCGGGAACGCCGAAGTAATCCGCTATTTTTTCAATGGTTGCAACCGACAGCT
The DNA here is from genome assembly GCA_016297645.1 of Clostridiaceae bacterium. GTDB lineage: Bacteria > Bacillota > Clostridia > Oscillospirales > Acutalibacteraceae > RUG806. Next base: position 7,416 of record JAEDGF010000080.1, on the reverse strand, counting down.
GTTTTGTACGGTGCATCTTCAATTCGGTGAACACGGAGCTGCGGACACCGATGGCAGACGCAAGGGAGGAAAGGCTTTCGTTGCGTTCGTTACATAATTCTTTGATTTTTTCGTAAGTTTCCATTTTACACCCCGTCAACGACAAAATTCAATTGACAAATACAGAACTCTGTATTATTATATGCTTGAAATTGATACAGTATTCTGTATTTTTCACCCCTTACAGATAAATTATATTACATTTTTCCGTAAAAGTCAAAGGTAATGCAATTTATTAAAAAAATTTTTTGAAAAAAGCCGTTTTAGGGGAGAAATTACTTTTCAGAATACTGTATCATAGGGACATCGGCACAAAAAGTGCCGCGCCCCCGATGCAGAGAGAGAAAAATAAGGGCTGAAATTATAATATCAACGCGAGTGTCCCAAAGATGGTACTTTGGCGCGCAAAGTGGGGTTTTTTACGCAGAAAAGCACCGGGTACTTTTGCAGAAAGGAAATGCAATGAATAAAACCATCGAATGTCTTATCAAATGTCCTTTTTATCAGTCCGAACACGAAAAATACATCACCTGCGAAGGATTCATCGCAAACACCTGTATGGTGACGCGTTTTGCAAGTTCAAAAACGAAGCGCCTGCACATAAACGAAAATTGCAGCCTTGAAAACGGCGGAAATTGCCCCATGGCAAAAAGCCTTTTCGCGAAATACGGAATGCGCGACCTCGTAAAGGAAATAGCAAAAGTGTAAAATACACAAAAAGGAAAGCCTGAGGTTACAGATTTTTTACTTTAACCTCACCGTTTTCTCTTGTAATTTTCAAGCGCCCCCTATATAATATAATACATACTAAAGAATTCTTCTCCGCGAAAGCGGATCTTATATAGATTTGGTGTTGAAAACTCAATGAAAAAATATAACGGGCTTGATTTTACTGCCGCAGAGAAAAAGAAAAGCGGCGGCTTTACCGCTGCACTTATAGCGGCGGGCGTACTTTTGCTGGGCGCAGTTTCTTTTTTGATACTGCTTGCAAAAAATGATTTTGATACGGCTAAATTCTTCGGCGCGCGGCTGCCGGAGGACACGACCGGCAACACACTCGAAGAAGCGACCTCCGAGAAAACGAGCACGGCAGCTCCGCAGTTCTCGGACAAAAATGCCGTGAATTTCCTGTTTGTCTGTCACGATTCGTCCGAGTTATCGTTCTGTACGGTGATTTCCGTTTCGGTCAGCGAGAACTGCATTAAAGTAAAAGCGGTTCCCGCCGACACGCGCACACAGCTAAACGGAGCCGAAACCACCGCATCCGAGGTCTTCCGGCAAAAAGGCATTGAGGGCGTGAAGGAGCTTTTGGAAAGCAAGGGGATAAAAACATCCAAATATGTTTTGTGCACGGAAACGGCGTTCAAGCTCACCGTGGGCACACTCGGCGCGACCGTTATCGAGCTGCCGCGCGACATAGCGTTTTCCGACGGCGCGGTAAAGTACACCTTTGCCGCCGGGAAGAACACCTTCACGGCAGACTTGCTGTTAAAGCTCATAAAATACGGCTCGACGGGGGACGAAACCTCGTCCGTTCAGGCGCTTGCCTGCTCGGCGGTGATAAGCCGTAATTTTACGATAGAAAACTTCAACAAAGGCTCGTCCTTCTTTTCGTCGCTGATAAATCCGGTAGAAACCGATATAACGGCGTTCGACTATTCGGAAGCAGCCGAAACAATAAAAGCGTTTATCCTCGCTTCGCCCTCGATAGTTCCGATAGGCTGAAACGGAGCAGAACATGAAGAAAAAACTTACCTCGGCAATTGCTGCCGCCGTGCTTGTCCTTATGTTGTGTTCCTGCTCTGCCGGTGTGCTTGACACCGTTCCGGCGGATCGCATAAACCCGATAACCGATGCCGGTTTTATCGAGCCGGACTTTGTTTTCGAAAAAACAACGCGTCTGCTTTACGAGCAGCTCTCGCAGACGGAGCAGCTGTTCTACCGCCATTTTTACAACACCGTTTTTTCTCACCCCGAGTACATTGCGGTGCCGGGCGGATTAGACGACGAAAAGGTTCAACGGGTATTCATTTCACTCAAATACGACAATCCGCGGCTTTTGTGCCTTAAAAATTCATATAAGCTGATGACTTTCGGCGACCTTGTGTTTATCCGTCCCGACTACACCTGCTCGGCAAAGACCTGCACCGAGAGGGCGCAAACGCTTACGGAAAAGGTTTTCGACCTTGTTTCGGCAACAGCGCAGATGACGGACGATGTTTCGAAGGAGATTTATCTCCACGACGCACTTGTCGGCGGATGCGGATATGACGCGTCTAACCCCGGTTCAAACGCATATGACGCGCTCATTTCCGGCAAGGCTGCCTGCGGCGGCTACGCCATGGGAATGAAGCTCCTGCTTGACGCCGCCGGGATCCGTTCGGCAGCCGTTTCGGGCAACGCAGGAACGGACGGAAAATTCTCGCCGCATATGTGGCTCTGCGTAAATGCGGACGGCTTTTGGTATCATCTCGACCCCACATGGAACGACCCTGTCGGGGCTGAAAAAGAAATACCGGTGCACGCGTGGTTCAACGCGTCCGACCGCGAGATGAAAGCCACCCACCGCGACTACACGCTGCCCAAAAGCGTGAAGTGCAATTCCGTATCTGCTGATTATTATCGAAAAACGGGCTTGTACTGCGACGGCGACAACAACGCCGCAGTTATCGAAGCCGCACTCAAACGGGCTTTTTCGGAGCAGACGGATTTTGCGGAGCTGAAATTTGACAGCGCGGACGAGATGAAGCTCGCGGCAAAGGAACTTTTTGACGATGGCGGAATCCGCCCCTACCTCACCGACGCAGGCTTTGAAGCAAACGCCTCGGCGGTTTACTCGGAGGTAAGCTCGATGGGCGTTTTGTACATATACATAAACAGATAATCACGCAAAGCATTTTATCACATATTATCAATGTAAAAAGTGTATAAACATTTTGGGAGGAATGGTTATGGCAATTTTAGTTACGGGCGGGGCCGGATATATCGGTTCCCACACCTGCGTGGAAATGCTCAACGCAGGACTTGATATCGTTGTTGTCGACAACTTTGTCAACTCATCGCCGGAGTCATGCGACAGAGTCCGCAGAATAACGGGCAGGGATTTCCCGCTCGAAGAATGCGACATCCGCGACGAGAAAAAGCTCAGCGGTATTTTCGACAAGTACGACATTGACTCGGTCATTCATTTTGCCGGTCTGAAAGCCGTCGGCGAGTCATGCGTCAAGCCGCTCGAATACTACGACAACAACATAAACGGAACACTGGTGCTTCTTAAAGTCATGCGTGCGCACAATGTCAAGACGATGGTTTTCAGTTCCTCCGCAACCGTTTACGGTGACAAAAACACCGCTCCGTTCAACGAAGAAATGGAAACCGGCAAGGCGACAAACCCCTATGGCACCACAAAGCTCTTTATCGAACAGATACTGACAGACCTTGCAAAAGCCGACAAGGAGTGGAGCATTTGCCTTCTCAGATACTTCAATCCCATCGGCGCTCACGAGAGCGGTCTTATCGGCGAAGCGCCCAACGGAATCCCGAATAACCTCATGCCCTATGTTGCGCAGGTTGCTGTCGGCAAGCTCAAAGAAGTCCATGTTTTCGGCAACGACTACCCCACCCCGGACGGCACGGGCGTAAGAGATTACATTCATGTCGTTGACCTCGCGAAGGGTCATCTTGCCGCCATCAAACGGGCAAAGAGCGTCAAGGGTACAGAGATATTCAACCTCGGCACGGGAAAAGGCGTGAGCGTACTCGACCTCATAAACGCCTTCAAAAAAGCCACCGGCGTTGACATCCCCTACACCATCGAAGCAAGACGCGCCGGAGATGTTGCGACCTCGTATGCCGATGTTTCAAAGGCGAATAAAATTCTCGGCTGGCACGCCGAAAAGGATGTTGTTGACGCCTGCCGCGACTCGTGGCACTGGCAGACGCAGAACCCCAACGGCTACAACAAGTAATTCGGAGATGATGTTCTCTTGGTAAAACTGCTTTCGCGGCTGTTTCTCAATAAGGCGAAAACAGACAGTGAAAAGCGCCGCGGCTACGGAATACTCTGTTCCGTCCTCGGTATTTTTCTCAATGTGTTTCTTTTTGCCGTTAAATTCACCGTCGGCAGACTCAGCGGCTCTCTTTCCGTAACAGCCGACGCGTTCAACAACCTGTCCGACTCCGGTTCCTCGATAATAACCGTGCTCGGCTTCAAGCTCGCGGCGAAAAAGCCCGACCCCGGACACCCGTTCGGACACGGCAGAATGGAATATCTTTCCGGGCTTGCGGTGTCGGTAATGATAACCGTAATGGGCGTTGAGCTTGCCATAAGCTCCGTCAAAAAAATCATAACACCGGAAGCGCCCGAAATAAACGCCGCCGTTTTCATTTCACTTGCGGCATCTATTCTCATAAAGCTGTATATGTTCGCTTACAACCGTTCCTACGGGAAGCGCTTCAATTCGCCGGCAATGCTTGCCACCGCCTCCGACAGTATTTCGGACGCGGCTTCGACGGCAGTTGTTCTCATATCCTCTGCCGTCACATTCTTTACGAGCTTTAACACGGACGCGTACTGCGGCGCTGCCGTTTCGCTGTTCATCATCTACGCCGGGCTGAAATCGGTCTACGACACGGTCGACCCGCTTTTGGGAAAACCGCCGGAGAAAGAGTTCACCGACAAGATATCGGAGATAGTGCGCGGAGGGAACTGCGTTATCGGTATGCACGACCTGATAGTACACGACTACGGACCTGGCAGACGGATGATAACGCTCCATGCGGAGGTGCCTGCCTCCGGCGATGTGCTTGAAATGCACGACGAAATAGACAACCTCGAACGCCGCCTTTCGGAGGAGCTGGGCTGCCACGCCGTAATACATATGGACCCGATACAAACGGACGACGAGGAGGTAAACCGCCTGCGCGTAATGACGGACGAGGTTCTCGAGGACATCTCGCCCGAAATAAAAATGCACGACTTCCGCGTCGTGAGCGGCACTACACACACGAATCTTATATTCGATGTACTGGTATCCTTCTCGTTCAAAATGAGCGACAGTGAGATACAAAAAACCGTTGCCGAAAAGCTCAGCGAACGCGACCCGTCTTTGAGAGCGGTCATATCCGTTGACCGCGACTACACGGAAAGCAAATAATATTTTTCTTTCGTTTCTTCGGTTCAAAAAAATGATCCCCGACCTATAAACAGTTCGGGGATCTTTTTCTTTTGCGGAGAATAAGCGGTCTGTAAAGACGGTGGTATGCGTTCGTTTATTTTTTTGCGTTCTTTGCGGACAGGGCATTCAGCAGCAGATATACGCCGATAAGGACGGCAACGGACAGCACCATAACAGCCGTCATTGCGCCGGTGCCGACTTTATTATCGAAAAAGTACAGATTGCAGTCCACTCCGTCACGCAGCTGTTCAATAACGCTGCCGGCTATATTAAGCTTTTGCAGCTCGTCGAAAACTCCGTTCAGCGCCGAGTTTCTTATAAGTGCCGTGCCGTATGTCCCGGGGAGGAACATCAGAATTTTTTGCAGCCACGGCGAAAAGCTCGCGACCGGCATATACGCGCCGCATATAAATCCGTAGCCTGCGCTCACCACTGTGCCGACAGCGGAGCTTTGTCCCTGAGTCGAGAGCGGGAAAACAATGCACGAGCTGAGCGCCGTGCCGAACAGCACAAGCAGAACAACCTGAGCGAGCAGCGCCGCCGTCTGTGCTGCCGTCATGAACCAGCCGATAAACGACAGGTAAACAAAGCAGACCGCAGCCGCGGCAAAAGAAATGATAAGCGAAACCGTAAAGGTCGATATAAAATACGAGAGTGCGATAACCGAAGAGCTGACGGGCGATATGTTCAGATCTCTGCGCGCGCCGCTTGTTTTGTCCTGAACGGACAGCAGATTTGAACAGAATGCCACCGTCACGCAGCTCACGGCGAGAATGGACGAAACAAGCTGACCGCCGACAAAGCCGTCTATCACTTTTTCGGGCAGAGTCACGCCCATGCTTTCAAACGGTGAAACGAACGAATCTCTGTAAACGCTCCCGAGGAAAGTAACATAGAGAACGAGCAGAATTACAGGGGTGATGAGCGAAGTCAGGAACATTCCCTTATCTTTGAAATATAATTTGATATTGCGCCGTACAAGCGCACCGAGTCCGGTCATTTTTCATCCCCTCCGGCAAGTTTTTTGCCCGTGACGGCAAGAAAGACATCGTCCATCTTGCCTTTTGTTATCTCAAAGTCGGCAAATAGCTCCGGCTTTCTGCGGATAAGCTCTGCCGCCGCCGCGGTGTTCGGGACTGTTATCCTCACCGCGCCGCCCAAGACCTGCGTGGGACAGCCTAGCGAACGGACTTCGTTTTCGTCCGCGCCGTACAGGGTGATATAGTCGCCGGTATACTTATTTTTGAGTTCGAGAGGAGTTCCCTCCGCCGCCTTTACGCCGGAATCGATAATTACGACATTGTCTGCGTCCGCGGCCTCCTCCATGTAATGGGTGGTAAGGAAAACGGTAAGCCCGTCCTTTTTACGCAGCTGACCTATTATCTCCCACAGATTCATTCTTGTCTGAGGGTCAAGCCCGGTGGTGGGTTCATCGAGGACGAGGATGCGCGGCTTGTGAAAAAGTGCGCGCGCGATATCCGCTCTGCGGCGCTGACCGCCCGAGAGCTTACCGAGCGGACGGGTCATAAAATCGGAGAATCCCAACAGCTGAGAAAGCTCGTCGAGCCGCGACCCGAACTCCGCACCGTGAATACCGTATAGCGCCGCACGGCTGCGCAGATTGTCGACAACGGACAGATTGGAGTCAAGCACGGAATTTTGGAATACAACTCCGATATTGCGTTTTATCATGTCCGGCTCTCTGTTTATGTCGGCTCCGCAGATAACGATTTTTCCGCTGTCGCACGGAAGAGTGCCGCACATCATATTTATTGTGGTCGACTTTCCCGCACCGTTTACGCCGAGAAATGCGAAAAGCTCCCCTTCTTTAACCGAAAACGAGAGGTCGCGGACGGCGTGAACACTTCCGTAGTGCTTGTTGAGCGATTCTATTTTTATGATTTCTTCCATATTTTCTGCTCCTGCGCGAAAATTGCGGCTGATTATCCGTAACAGCTGTTACTAAAATTTTAGCGTATAGCCGCTTCTTTGTCAACAGCGAAAAACACTTAACGCAAGAATCAAGAATAAACTCCCATCTTTCGATAAAACGGGGCGAAAAAGAACAAAAAGAAAAAAGCGTGCCGAGAAAAAAGGCACACAAAAAACCCGTGTAAAAGACAAAAAAATAAACAGACAAAGAAACGGGAGGCACGCAATAACAGTAAAAAACGGCGTTGCGCGTAAATCATGCGTGCGA
>JAEDGF010000014.1 GCA_016297645.1 Clostridiaceae bacterium | reverse complement strand
GCCGGCAGAGCACCTGCCTTTTAAGCAGGGTGTCCGGAGTTCGAATCTCCGCTGGATCACCAAAGATTGGCTGCACTTTTGTGCAGCTTTTTCTTTTTTCCGGCATTTCTTTTTCAAGTATTACATTCTTAGTACCTGCTGTTTTTTTATTGCCACAATCGTTCCGTTCTTCGGTTATTTTTTCACCGCTTCAATTTTTTATTTTAAGTGTTTTCAGCATTATTGGGGTTGATAAAATGTTTAAGTTGGGAATATCATCATCGTGCTTCTACCCTGTCGAAACGGAAATCTCCTTTGACAAGGTTTGCCTTACCGGCTGCAAATATGCGGAGCTGTTCATCTGCGCGCCAAGTGAGCTTGAAGAAGCATTCGTAAAACAGATAAAAGAAAAAGCAGACAGCGCTGGCGTTCAAATTATTGCCGTGCATCCGTTTACAAGCTTCATGGAAAACACTTTTCTTTTCAGTCCGTACATTCGAAGATTTAACGACTCTATTCCTCTCTACAAGAGATATTTTGAGATATGCCGTCTTTTCGGAGCAAATATTTTAACGCTTCACGGAGCAAAGGATATCTGTTCAATACCGGATGAAGAACATTTCAGGCGTTTTGCGCTGCTGTCCGATATCGGCAGAGAATACGGCGTTACGCTCTGTCAGGAGAATGTCGTTCATTTCAAAGCGCAGACAGCAGATTATCTCGAAAGGATGAGTAACGCGGTCGGAGAAAACTTCGGAATAACGCTCGACATCAAACAGGCTCGCCGCGCCGGAGCGGATGCACAGGACATTATCGACAGGCTCTCCCCTTTTATAAAGCATATCCATTTGAGCGATTTTAATGATGAAAAGGACTGCATACCGCCTTGCAGCGGAAAATATAATTTTGAAGCATTGTTCTCAAAACTGAAATCAGTCGGATACGACGGAGGACTTATAATCGAGCTTTACAACCACTCTTATAAGGAAGAAAGTGAAGTAAAAGACTCGTTCAATGCCCTCAATTTGATGTTGAATTTATGATTTTTCTGTGATAGAATATTATCTCAGCTGCAAAAGCAGGTCTGTATTTTTTTCATATGCAATCGGTTCACTGCAACAGTATGGCTGAAAGCACTGCAACGCACAATGTCCGGTAACGCAATTGAAAGGCGTTTCGCCGTGCCGTTTTACTTTGGCTCACAAAACGAAAAATCAAACAGGTAGGTATCATTATGAAATGTCCGTATTGCCTTTATCCCGAAAGCAAGGTAATCGATTCGCGTCCGGCAGACGACGGTCAGCGGATCCGCCGCAGACGGGAATGCATGAGCTGCAAAAAAAGATTTACAACATATGAAGCAATAGAAAGCCAGCCGGTAATTATTATAAAGCGCGACAAATCCCGGCAGGTATTTGACCGCAACAAGCTGCTCAGCGGTATGCTTCGCGCCTGCGAAAAGCGCCCGGTTTCTCTTGAAACGCTCGAAAATGCAATAGATGAAATCGAAAGTCAGCTTCAAAATTCGCTTGAACGCGAAGTCACCTCGGTCACGGTAGGTGAAATGGCTCTCGATAAGCTCCGCGCAATCGACGAAATAGCGTATGTCCGTTTCGCCTCCGTATACCGCGATTTTAATGACATTCACTCATTTTTGGACGAGCTTAATCACCTTATCTCAAACAAATAAAAGCTTTGAATTTAAAAAGCCCGGCGGAATTACTTTCCTCCGGGCTTTAACTGTTAAGCTGATATTTTTAGCTGAAATGCTTTGACACAGCCCGCTTGACAGGCACTGCGACAAATGCTGCGACAAGCGCGCCTATTACGGCTTCCGGAATTCCGTTTGTAAGTACGGTAAGACCGAGGATTGCATAAATCGTTTTTTGTGCACCGACAGCCGCCATATATTCAGACGAGAAAAAAACAAGAATTCCTCCGAGAACAAGCACGGTGTTCGCAAGCGAACCGCACGCGCCTGCAACAAGCGCCGAACCTCTCTCGCCGATTTTTGTTGACGAAAGTTTTTTGAACAGAAGCGCCGCGACCAGTCCGACAAGGATTCTCGGCACAAAGCATATCAGCAGACTTGCGGGATTGCCGAAGCCGCCGTCAAGGTCGTAAAACGGAGTGTAGATAAACGAGAAAGCGCCGGGTGCGACAAAGGTCCAATAGATAAAGCTGCACGCACCGAAAGCAAACCCCATCGCGCTACCCCATTTCGCTCCCATTACGACTGCCGTTACGATAACCGGCACATGGGAAAGAGTCGCACTGAGCGGTCCGAGTGCGGGGAGAGTGCCGAGCGGAGTGAAACAAAAAATAATTTCAATCGCAAGCAGCACCGAGAACTGAATAAAGGCAAGCAGCGATCTGCTGTCCTTTTTCGTCTGTTTTTGGTTCATATATATACCTTCCTTTTCTGCCGTTCACCCCAAGGTGATACGGCGATAGTACTTTTTCAGGCGTTTTTTTCGTAAATGATTCTGAGTCCGCGCAATATAAGATCCGGGTCGCAGGTATGACGGCGACGGCAGTGTTTTGTAATTTCGCGTGAGAATCCTCCGGTGGAAACAACCGTTTTTATCGGCTGACCGAGATTTTCTTCGATTCTCTCGCACAGTCCGTCAAGCATTGCGGCGGTACCGAGAATTATACCTGCCTGCATACTGGTCACTGTATTGGTGCCGTATGCCGGACAGACATCCACATCAAGATTTACGGTCGGAAGCTGTGCGGCGGAATTCGCAAGTGCATCGAGTGAAATGGCAACACCGGCTGAAATCGTACATCCGCGGTATACCCCATCGGCATCTATCACACTGATTTTTGTCGCCGTACCGAGATCCATAACAAGACATGGAAGCTCGTAAGATGATATCGCGGCAACTGCGCCTGCAACGAGATCAGCTCCAAGCTGTGCGGGATTGTCTATTTTTATGTTCAACCCGTTTTTCAACCCCGGTCCGAGTACCTTTGCATTCACACCGCAGACAATACTGACAGCTTTTTTCAGGGTTGCCGTCAGTTCCGGAACCACCGAGCTTATTATCGCCCCCGTAACTCCGTCAAGAGATGCCTTTTTCAGTGTTGCGACGGCACTGAGTTCTGCGGCGTACTGTTCAGCCGTCCGTCTTGTATCAGTAGATAATCTTGCAGTACAAACAAGCTCTTTTCCGTCGTAAAAACCTATTGTAGTATTGGTATTTCCGGCGTCAATAGTCAAAAGCATTGTTCTTCCTCCCGAGCTTTTTATAGTTATTATACTTTTTTTTCTCTTAAAGTCAATAATATGGGTATATTTTCGGTGAATTAGCAAAAATCACTTGTACTTTTTAGAAGTTTGTTATATAATAATGAATTGTTGGGTCCGCTCACGCCACTACTAAAAATGAAAGGTGCTATATCATGGCTCAGAATGAAAACAAAAATAACGATTATCGTTCCGAACGGAAAAAACGAATAGCAAAAGCGGCTAAGAAAGCCAAGAAACCGCATGATTCCGTTGCAACCGCAAGATGCGTCATAATCATCATTGCTGTCGTTGCCGTGCTTGCAGCTCTTTGCGGCGGTCTTTATGCATACGGCATTCCGCAGAGATATACAACGGCAATGAAGGTCGGCGACAGATCTTATTCCGTTGCTGAATATAACTATTACTATGCTTCTGTTTATCAGACTTATGCCTACCAGGCACAGTCATATAAGCAGCAGTACGGCATCACCTTGGGCTTTGACCCCGCAAAGAACCTTACCGCTCAGACGATCAAGCAGGACGATAAGGATATCACCTATGATGAGTTCTTCCGCAATTATGTTGAAGAAACACTCGAAAGCAACAACTACTATCTTGCACTTGCCGAAAAAGCCGGCATTGAGCTTTCACAGGAAAGTAAAGACGCTATCGAAAACACTATTTCCGAGATAAAAACGGCGTGTGAAGGCAACTATTCGGTAGACAGATACATAAGCCTTCTCTACGGCAACGGTCTTAACGAAAAGACACTCCGCAAGCTCCTCGCGGAGCAGTACACCGTAAGTCAGTACCGTGAGCAGGAGGAAAAAAATCTTTCCGACAGTATCTCCATGGAAGATATCGAAGCAAAATACAAAGAAGATCCCTCCGATTATCAGCGTGCGGATATCAGACTTTTCGGTTTTGAAATAAAGGACGGGTCATCCGACGAAAAGACGACCTCCGCCTCTACGACCGGTGAAACCGCAACAAGCGCGGAAACAACAACAAAAGCCGCTACCGAGGCTTCGACCGCAGCATCGAACGAAACAACAGCAGCAGCAGAAAATAACGAGAACAGCGAAAAACAGGTCAAGCTTGCACAGGAGATGCTCGGCAAAATCACCGATGAAGCTTCTTTTACAAAGCTTGCAAAAGAGTATGCTTCCGCTGACGATAAAGAAAAATTTGACGACGACACGGCAACTCTTCTTAAAGCCGTCAAAAAGTCCACCGTTTCTTCGAATATTGACAAAGAGCTTGCGGAATGGCTTTTCAACACGGAACGCAAGGCAGGCGACAAGACCACCTGCACCACAAGCGAATATGTCTATGTCATCTATATAATCAAGCCCGTTTACAGAATCGAAACTCCCCTTGCCTCCGCAAGACATATCCTTATCTCCTTTGACAATGTCAAGAGCAGCATGGAAACAGCGGGCGAAGTCGTCAATTCCAATGAAGAAACTGCAACAGCGTCCGACGGCACAGTAATAAAGAAGGGCAGCAAATACTCCGTTCCCGTTATTCTTAAAGCATATGAGCAGGCAAAGTCGATTCTTGACCAGTACAAAGCCGGCGAACAGACAGAAGAAGCATTTGCCGAACTTGCAAACAAGAACAGCTCCGATACCAGCTCCACACAGAACGATAAGGGCGGACTTTATGAGGATATCGAAATCGGCAAGATGGTCGAGCCGTTTGAAAACTGGGTCTACAATGCAGACAGAAAACCCGGCGATGTCGATATCATCGAAACCTCATACGGCTGGCACATAATGTACTTCGTAAGTAAGCACGACGAAGCTGAATGGATCGAAACCATCAGACATTCCATCGTGGACGAAAAACTGAACGCAGACGCAGAAGAAATCAAGAAAGAAACCGGTGACACGGCTGAAACTACTGCGTTTACTTCGTTCGCAGGCAAAAACGCTCTTAAATTCGTTACTAAGAATTATGTAGCCCGTTACGCCGCACAAAACGCCTGATCGTAAAATGGCAAATAAATGAATTTTCGGCTGCAAACCGACCCCGAACGGAAAAGGTTTGCAGCCGATTTTTCAGAAAAAAAAAGCTGAACTCATACGCAGGCTATGCGAGAGTTCAGTTTTTATATTATCTTTCGATTTTATTTTTCAGCCGTACGGAATATTTTCTGTTTGCGGCAGCACCGGCAAAGCCGTTTTGTCCGCCGGAACACATCACCGAGATAAATCAAGGTCAACAAACAGAGGAACTCACCCGATATCGGGAGTATCGCGGAAAGATACCGTATTATTCTTAAAGCCTTCGGTTTCAAAAACTATAATTTCGTTTTCGCCCTGCTTCAAAAACGGAGCGGGAAGATATGCGGTTTTTTGCGGTCCGACACTCCAATAACGCGACAGGCAAATACCGTTCACCCAAATAACGCCTTTTTTGAAATCTTTCAGGAAAACAAATGTGTCCTGCGGCTCTTCGCTTATTGTAAAGGTTCCGCGTAAAAACACAGGTCTTTTTTCAAATTTGACTTTTTTAGGCACTGTAAAAGCAAGCTTTGAAAGATCGGTCATCGGCAGAGAATAATTCTTCCAGTGATATATAAACTGCTGTCCGTGACGAACACCGCCAACTATTCCCTTTTCATCCCAAAGATACGGTCCGTAGTTCACGCGTCCCATATTTTCGACAAGAATAGTTAACTCAATGCCGGAATCCGGAACTGCGAATGATATCTTCGGTTTTTTGTCGTTTCTGTATACAATTCCCTCAAACTCACCGTCAAGAAAAACATAAGCACGGTCGTGCACCGTCATATTAAGTGCAGCCTTTTCCTTAGGTCCTTTAATGAATGTCGTGTACGCGACATAACCGTACCCCTGGTCGAGTTTTTCCATTGTAAGCGGAACTGCATTGTCAACGGGAGTCGAGATATCTTTAAGCTGATCTAAAAGATCAGCCGTTTCCGAAAGCGTCACATCGGGATAGGCGCGTGTCACCGGCTGGGAAACATTCTCATTCGAACCGGTAAAGCCATGTGAAGCGAGAACCTCCTTTATTCTGTAATACTTTTCGGTCATTTTTCCGTACTCGTTTACGGGAGCGTCATCGTCGTAACTGCTTACCGTCGGCTGATATTCCTCGTCCGTACAGTTTGCACCGTTCATGAAACCGAAATTCGTTCCGCCGTGCGCCATATAAACCGATACTGAGGCACCGCAGTTGAAAATATCATTCAGACAAGACGCTGCGTCATCGGGATTCCGGGAATGATGCTTCTCCGTCCAGTGGTCGAACCATCCGTTCCAATATTCGGCACACATAAGGGGGCCGGTTTTCTGAAATTTGCGGAGATTTTTGAAGGCGCGCGAAGCGTTTGAACCAAAATTGCAGGCCTTGTGTATTTCGGGAACTGTTCCTCCGGACAGCATGAAATTGCAGTCGCCGTCCGAAGTAAACAAGATACAGGATATTCCTCTGTTTCTCAGTCCGTCGGCAAGATATCTGATGTAGACGCTGTCGTTTCCAAAGCTGCCGTATTCATTTTCAACCTGAACCATTATAACATTTCCGCCGCACTCGGTCTGACGAACCGCAATAATCGGAATTAAGGCATCATAAAATCTGTCAACTTTTTCGAGATAAGTCTGATCCATACATCTCAGCGACATTCCGCTATACTTCAATAGCCACCACGGGAAACCGCCGAACTCCCACTCAGAACAAATATAGGGACCCGGACGAACAATTGCATACATACCCATCTCGTTTATAAGGTCGAGATATGCCCCTAAATCGAGCATTCCCGAAAAGTCGAAAACGCCCTCCTGTTTTTCGTGCATATTCCAAGCAACATATGTTTCGACTGCGTTAAAGCCGCAGGCTTTGATTTTTTCGAGCCGGTCGCGCCAATACTCGCGCGGAACTCTGAAATAGTGCATTGCACCGGCAACGATGCGGATGGGCTTGCCGTCACAATAAAAGTCGTTATCCTGTATAATTACTTTTTTCATTTTGTCCTCCCTGTTAAAACGCAAACAACATAACCGTTGTTTTTGTGATATTCATGAACATTGACCGTAAAATACTTATCGGAGCATACGATTTCTCCGTTCTCGACATAGAATTCGGCGTATTTGAAATTGCTTTTAACAGCCCTGCCGCTCGCCCTGAAATACGCATCCTTTAACGCCTTATACAAAGCGAATCTCTCACAAACCGCGCTTTCGTCGCAGGTTTTTCTGTTGACGATATCGGCAAATGAATAGACGGAATAAGAAAAAATATCACGCAGCTCCCTGTCAGAACATATCGACTGCGCTTCTGTAAACTCGAACGAATCGATGCGGCACATCCCCACTCCGCACGAGTGTTTGTCAACGGCACAGGCAATATAATCGCCGTCGTTAACAATGCAAAGCGATGAAGTAAAGTTACTGACGGCACTCGCACCGTTCGGGTTTATCAAAAGAGAAAAAGAAAACTCCGGAGCTTCAAACTCGCGTGAAAGACAGATGCGGGCGCATATTTCCGAGCAAAAGTATACCGTTCTCGCGTGCGGATCGGGCTCGTCCGCTATTTTCTTTCTTTTATGCTCTGTCAGCATCGGGTAGTATTTTTTTACCATTTTCTCAGACAGAGTGTTTGTATCAAAAAAAATGTATTGCATTATTGTTCTCCGTTATAAAGATCGTAAACGCTTTTTGCCCTGTTTTTGACCATTTCTTTCAGCGATTCAGGTTCAAGAACCTTTATTCTGTCGCCGAACTGAACGATCCACGACACAAGACCTTCGTTCACGAACGCCTCATCGCGAATCGAAAAGCAGTCCTCGTTCAAAACGCGTACATTCGCATTTGAGCCGAAACGGTCGAACATCTCCTCCAACAGCTCATTTCTGCATTGAAGCTCAATCATTTCCTCAGTCCCGGAATACATATTAAACGATTTTTGAACATAGTCTGCCGCGTCAAAACCGGTAACATAGGAGCTGACCTCCGAAAGTGGTCGGGCTTTTTCATCCAGCTCCTCAACATCTCTTATCCGGTCGATTCTCAGATTCATCAGGTTATCGTAATTTTCTTTATTCGCAACGAGATAATAGTGATCCCTTGACCATATCAGAGAATACGGGCTTACAATAAATTCCTTTGTTTCCCTTGCGGCGGAAAATTTCTCCGTCGCGACTCTGCGCTCGTACCTGAAACGAACCTTTTTTGCGTTTTTTATCGCGCGGTCGAGAGCGTCGATGGAATAGTATATTTCTTCGTTTTCGCATTTCGGGCGGCTGTCTATATATATCTGTTCTTTTATCGCCGCCGCCTGATAGACGCTTACGAATTTCTCAATTTTTTCGAGGAGCTTTTTTGTCTTTGACCTGCTTATGAAGTTAGCCGCCTGAACGGCGTCGCACAACAGACGAACCTCCGCCAGTTCGAAATCACGGGAACCGATAAAACAGCCGTTTTTGGGCGTGTGTGTTTTAATAATGTCCAAACCATAGCTGCTCAGGACTTCAATGTCGTTATAGAGCGATTTCCTCTCGGTGCGTATACCGTACCGATTGTCGAGCTTTTCTATAATTTCAGCTGAATTCATGATGTGATTTTCGTCGGAATATTGTTCAAGAATATCCTTAATATACAGTAGCTTCTGCTTTGAATTTTGCTGTCCTGCCACAACAAGTCACCCTTTTTATTCCTATTGCTATAATTATACCGAAAACCTATTGACAAATCAACCACTAAGTTATATTATATCGGCGTAAACAAAATTTCTTTGGGGCGGGGTGCAATTCCCCACCGGCGGTAAAAGTCCGCGAGCGCAAGCTGAACCGGTGCAATTCCGGTACCGACGGTTAAAGTCCGGATGGAAGAAGAATTATAACGATTCACCCCGTGTCTTTTGACGCGGTTTTTTTTATTAAAGGAGGTTCTTGTATGTACATCAAAAAAGACAGTGTTGTACGGCTGGTGCAAAAATCCATGCTTCTCGCACTCGCAATTGTTTTAATGCTTATCGTCCGTTTTCCGCTTTTGCCTACTGCAAAATTTTTGGAATACGACCTCGGTGACATTCCGGTCATTATAGCTACTCTGTTCTTCGGAATTCCGTCCGGCGTACTGATACTTATTGTCGAAGCTCTTGTGCAGTCGCTCACGGTAAGCGCCGAAAGCTCATGGCAGGGCTTTGTAATGCATGTGCTTTCAAGCGCGCTGTTTTTGCTTATAACATATGTTTTTTACAGATTAGGTGTAAAAAAAGGAAAACAAAGCGTTTTTCTTATCATAGGACTGGCTTTATCCGCTGTTTTTACCGCCGCCGTGATGATTCCGCTGAACCTTATTTTTACTCCCATGTATCTTCATGTACCGGTTGAAGCTGTCAAAGAACTCATGCTGCCTGTCATAATCCCCTTTAATCTTATAAAATGTGCAATAAACGCGGCTCTTTCCTTTATGATTTTTGTTCCGCTGGAAAAGATTCTTAAAAAAAGCCGTCTTGTAAGCGAAAATTAGACAGTAAATGACCGAAAATACATTCCAACGCTTGACATATTTCGCGCTTTGCGTTATAATGGCATCAAATTATATATCTCCTTATAAAGAGCGGCTGAGGGAACGGCCCTGTGAAGCCCGGCAACCTGCCATTTCGGCAAGGTGCCAAGTCCGACGGTAGATCCGAGAGATAAGGTCATTACAGGCTCGCGGTTTGCCGTGAGCTTTTTTTTCGTGTCTGCCGCATACTAAGTGAGATTTTTCGGAGGATAACAAAATGGCAAAACACTTTTTTACATCTGAGTCGGTTACGGAAGGACATCCCGACAAGGTCTGCGACAGAGTTTCGGACTCTGTTCTCGACGCACTCTTAAAAGAAGATCCCCAGTCGCGCGTTGCGTGCGAAACCATCTGCACAACGGGTATGTGCCTGGTTATGGGCGAAATTTCGTCAAAGGCAAATATCGACATTCCGTCGGTAATCCGCAAAGCCATCTGCGAAACGGGATTCAACAGTCCCGAAGCCGGTTTTGACGGAAACACCTGCGCGGTGCTTTGCACACTCGACAAGCAGTCGCCCGATATCGACATGGGTGTCAGCCGCTCGTTTGAGCTTAAAAAGGGCGAGGAAGATGAATACAATCTTATCGGTGCAGGCGATCAGGGTATGATGTTCGGTTATGCCTGCGACGAAACACCAGAGCTTATGCCCCTGCCCATTTCTCTTGCTCATTCGCTTGCAAGGAAGCTGGCAGCCGTTCGTAAAGAGGGCGTAGTTGATTATCTCCGTCCCGACGGAAAAACTCAGGTTACAGTCGAATATGACGGCGATCGCCCCGTGAGAATCGATACCGTCGTTCTCTCGACCCAGCATAACGATACAGTAACTCAGGAACAGCTCGGTGAGGATATGAAAAAATATGTTATTCTTCCCACCGTTCCCGCCGATCTCATTGATGAAAACACAAAATTCTATATAAATCCCACAGGACGCTTTGTTGTAGGCGGTCCTGCCGGCGACAGCGGACTTACGGGCAGAAAGATAATCGTTGACACCTACGGCGGTTACGCCTGTCACGGCGGCGGAGCGTTCTCCGGCAAAGACCCGACAAAGGTTGATCGTTCGGCTGCATATGCCGCAAGATACGCCGCAAAGAATATTGTTGCAGCGGGACTTGCACGCAAATGCCAGGTTGAGCTTGCTTATGCTATCGGCGTTGCCAAACCCGTTTCCGTACTCGTCGATACCTTCGGCACGGGAAAATACGGCGACGATAAAATTTCTGCTGCCGTTTCAAAGGTATTCGACCTTCGTCCGGCTGCAATAATCGATAAGCTCAATCTCAGACAGCCCATTTACACGGCTCTTTCCGCATACGGTCAGGTCGGCAGAACGGATCTTGACCTTCCTTGGGAAAAAACAGACAAAACACAGGCACTTATCGACGCACTTAACGCATAAAAAAGTCCCCGCTTAACACGACGGCAAAACCGACGAGAACTTTCCGGTTTGTTCTGAACAACAGACCGAACAGACATCTTCTCCGGTTTTGCCGCGCATTAAAATATGGGACTACGCTTGTTTTTATTTTTCGGACTTTATCAGGCAGTTTCCTTTGTCAGGACTTCGTTGTTTCTGAAAAGGAGAGAAATACACCATATTCCGGCAAGGGCAACTATTGTGAATATGATTCTGCTCACAACGGCAGACTGTCCGCCGAAGATCCACCCGACTATGTCAAATTTGAACAGTCCTATCGAGCCCCAGTTAAGAGCGCCGATAATAGTAAGAATGAGTGCTATTCTGTCTAACATTGTTTTTCACCTCTTTTAATACTATGTGGGTATTATTTGCGGTTCATATTAAAATATTCGAATTTCGCGGAGTTGTTTTTTATGGATAAACTTCATTTTAAAAACGGAAAATTTAAGGTAATGCTTGTGGGCGATCCTCACGAAAAAACAGTATATAACGATAAAAACGAGGAGAACAAGTACAGCGACTACCTTGCACTGCAATACGCCGCCATAAAAGCGGAAAAGCCCGATCTTGTTATTCTCATGGGCGACAACGCAACAGGAGCAACACCGGATGAAGTAAAGAGAACACTGCTTCGTATTACAAAGCCCTATGAGGAAAACAACATTCCTTTTTCGTTCATTCTCGGTAATCACGACCTTGAATGCGAAGTGGACGACAGAGAAACTCAGTACGACATTTACCGTGAAATTCCCTGCTGCATTCTGCCTTCGAAAAACGAAGTCAACGAGTTCGGCGACTACACTATTCCGATTTACGGCGAAAATGACGCGCCCGTTTTTGTAATAAGGCATTTCTATTCAGGCAACCATGCCGATCCGAAATATGATTCATATTATAACTTTATAGACAAAGCTCAGCTTGATTTATACGAGAAGGATGCCGCTAACCTAAAAAAGACTTACGGAAAAACCATTCCTGCCGTCGCCGTTCAGCATATCCCTGTTCCGGAAATATTTGAAATGCTGAAAGAAAGAAGCTTCCTTTCAATGGCTTTTGACGGAGTATACGGACAAAACGGCCACAAAGGCAGATTCTACACGCTCGACAAAAAAACGGGCGTTAAGGGTTACATGGGCGAAGCACCGTGTCCGCCCGACCACAACGGCGGAGAGTTTGATTCTTGGCTCAAAACAGGTGATATTTTCGCGGCATTTTTCGGACATGACCACATGAACGACTTTGTCGGAATGGTTCGCGGAATAATCATCGGAATGGTCAAGACCGCATCTTTCCACGCTTACGGCGACGGACTCATGCAGGGTGTACGAATCGTTGAATTTAACGAAAACGACATACGAAACATCAACACCTACATGGTGAGATATCGTGAGCTGATCGGCAGCGATTGCCTTTCGCTGCACGGTTCAATTAAAAATCTGCGCGACAGGACAAGTGTAAAGCTTGAATTTTCGCTCAAAGCCGCCGCTGTTGCCGCGTGTGCCGCTGCGCCTTTTGTACTGCACCGGATAATTCGTAAGAAGAAACAGAAATGAACGAAGAGCATAACATCAATTCCTCCGCAGATGGCTTAAACGGAGAGAATGAAATAAACACGCGGGAAGATTTTCCGAATGCGGGCGAAAATGAACCCGGATTGAAGGATATCATCAGTCTCATTCATGCAATCGCTCCGAAGGAGGAAACCGCAAGCATCTGTCGAAATGATTTGGTGTATACAGACAGTGACGGCAACACCGAAACACTTATACGGTACTCGGAATACGATGCGAACGGAAATCTGATAAACGAACATACCGTTTCAAAGAAAGATGTTGAGAATTACGCCCTCCAAAGACAAAGCGAAAACGACGGGAAAAAGCGCAGGAAGCAGGCGGAACCGAAACGGCTTGCAGTACATGAACACGGTGATACCGAAAATTCCGATTCACAGAATTCCGGCAATGAAAAGAAACCGGCAAGAAAAGTGAAACGCTCTGACATAGATTCTCCGAAATTTGTCGATATTAAAGATCTGGTCTTTGAAGCGCCGGAACATGAGCTGACAAGGGAGGAAATTCGTCAGAAGAAGATCAACGAATTCTTTAAGCATTTCCTTCTCGTTATTATTCCCGTTACAATAATTCTTTTCGTGATGTTTATCGGTCAAAGATATATCGACAGAGCTTCAAAAGAGCGAATTCGTGTTTTGGAAATTGAAACGGAACCGCTCGACGACGAGCTGACGACGCAAAAGGTGACCATCAACATAAACACCGCTAATACAGCTGAGTTTACTTTTCTTCCCGGCATAGGAGAAGCGAAAGCCAAAAAGATAATTGATTACAGAAATTCGCACGGTCCGTTTAAGACTATCGAAGAAATCAAAAATGTCAGCGGTATCGGTGAAAGCACTTTTGAAAACATAAAGCCTTATATTACCGTTGAATAAACATTCCGATTTACAAATAATCTATTAAAACAGAGCGTTTTTTGCCGCTCAAATCCGCCGAGTGTACCGTACAAGGACACTCGGCGGATTTTTTTATTCTTTCTGATTTCCTTTTGTATTATTCAAAATACGACAAACTTTATTTTCCTTCAAAAAAAAAAAACAAACTGTTTACTCTTCCTAAAAAAACGAATTGTTTATTCGCCCGAAAAATATGAAAAATTGTATGCCCGCACGAAAAAATACGACGAATCGTTTATTCCTTCCGATAAAATAAAAAGCACCGTCAAAGCGTGCGGTGCTTTTTACAATAAATCCGTAAATTATTTTGAAAGATATGCAATAGCCTGTGAAAGCTGAGCGTCTGAACCGTAGTCACTTTTTGCAGGAGATGAAACAACATCGGTTTTTACCGCCTCATCCGGCGCTACACCTTTGCCGTTGTAGCTGTCGCTGATATACGGGTAAACGATTCCGACAGTCAGAACGACCGCTCCGCCGTCGTCAAGTCTGAAAACCGACTGCATAGTTCCGTGTCCGGCTGTCGTTTCACCGATAATATGCGCCTTTCCGAAATCTCGCAGGTCGCAGGTCAGCAGTTCTGCAGCGCCGTTTGTCTTACTGTCCGCGAGAACGACAATGGGCAGATTGATGCTTGCCGCGTCGGCGGTAAAATGCTCGATCGTTTCGCCCGACGAGTTTTTTACCGTGGCGATTGCACCGGTTCCCTCGGACGCAAGAGGAACAATAAGGTCTACAACATCTGCGGCATATTCGAGATTGTCGCTCGCATTACCGCGGACATCTATAATAAGACCGGTTATACCGCTGTTGTTGAGAGCGGTAATCGCTTCGCTGAATTTTTCAGCCGTGTTGTCGTAAAATGCGGAGATATTGATATATCCGACTGTCCCTAACGAGGAATAAGTGACCGATTTATTACGGAAGCCCTTTGCGACATTTACTGCGTACGGCTTTGTCTTATCGGGCGTTTTATCTTCTTTTGCCTTGTAAAGCGAAAGCCCCGTGCCCGTCAGCTTTTCTCCGCCGAGAAGCGAAAGAAGCGATGAAGCATTTTCTTTCGTAACGGCTTCATCATCGACCGATGATATAAAATCTCCGGCTGAGATACCGGATTTTTCCGCCGGTGAATCGCTTGCAACAGAAGTAATCAGAAGCATTCCGCTTTTTTCATCATACTCCGCTTCAATACCCGTACCGGAAACATTTCCGATTCTCCGTGAGTAATACTCGGCGTATTCCTCTGCGGAAAGATAAAAGCTGTATCTGTCGTTCAATCCGTCAATATACCCTTTTGCGATACTCGCGTCAAGTACCTCGGAATCGACCGAACCGTAGTAGTTTGCTCGGACAAGCTCGTCCATATCGGACAGTTTCGAGTACAACTGCGCGCGCTGAGGCAGGTCCTGAATCAGCTTGTTGTAGGTATTCATATAGACCGTTACGGTAACTGCCACCGTCACGGCAATCGTAAGAAAGACGATTGCAACGGTAAGCCCCAATGGAACTCTTTTAGACAAGTGTGATCACTCCAATTTACTGACCGGGACGGACATACTGTGTAGCGTCAACCTTGGTTCCGTTTACACGGATCTCGAAATGGCAATGGGCACCGAAGGCATATCCGGTTTCGCCGGCATAGGCTATCGTCTGACCCTGCTTGACTTTCTGCCCGACGGATGTGTTAAGCGAGGAATTGTGCGCATAAATCGTGACAAATCCGTTTCCGTGATCGATACCTACATAATATCCGTAAGACGAATGCCAAGTAGCAATAATGACAGTTCCGTCGGCAGCTGCGGAAACAGCTTTTCCGGCAGTTCCGCTGTAACAGCAAGTGTCCGTACCGCCGTGCAGCTTGTATGTACCCGAACCGGGGTCACGCCTGTAACCGAATCCGGAGGAAATATAAACATCGGAGTATTGAAGCGGCCAAATAAAGCCGTCCTTCGGTTTGAAATTTGAGCCGGTGCCGCTGCTGTCGGAGGGCTTTGACGCAGCCGCGATTATCGCGTCTATCTTTTTATCGAAGGCATCTATCTGTCTTTCATACTTAGACATGACGGACTTGTAGGTATCGCTCTGTGCATCAAGGTTGTTGAGAAGCGTTCTCGCCTCCGTTTGAAGCGAGATGACCTCGGTCTGAGAAGATTTGAGGTCGTTTCGAGCTTCGACTATCTCAGATTTTTTAACTTCAAGAAGGTCGATTTGTTTTTGCTGCTCCTGTTTTTTGACTTCGAGATCGGCAATCATTTTTTTGTGCGATTCCGTGAGCTTGTCTATTTCTTTGATGTTATTGTTAAGACTTTCAACAAGCTCGTTATCGTGTTTAGCCATACTCGACGAAAGTTCAAGCATCGTAAGGTATGACGAGAAATCATTTGCGTTGAAAAGAAGCTCCAATTCGGATGTTGCACCGTTGACATAAATGCTGCACAGTCTTTCTTGAAGCTCAACATTTACATCTTCAATCTCCTGTTGAAGGTCTATCTGTTGAAGTTCGTTGTGGCTGATGTCGTCTTCTTCCTTCTTGATTTCAGCGTCAAGCTTATCGACAGCACTCTGATAAACGGCTTCTTCGCCTTCAAGAACGGAAATCTGATCGTCAAGATTATTTATTTTGTCCTGATAGTTAAAAATTTGTTCATTAAGCTCGTCAACATATTCCTGCTGCTTTGAAATGTCTTTTTTTAAATCGGCAAGCTTTGACTTTGCCACGCTGATTTTTTCATTAAGTGCTGACTGTTCCTCTTTATAAGAGTTGATCTTGTTCTGATCCGATTTCGAAAGCTCCACAGCCGAAACGACCGGTGCAAAACAAAGGAAAACGAGCAGCAAAGAAAGTACTACGGATAATGCCCTTGTAAAACGCTTATATTTCGTTATCAATGTCAACACTTCCTTTTTCTTTCAGATATTTGCTTATCGAGAAAATACTGCCGAAACCGGCGGCGAAGATACTGAGGAGAATAAATGCCGCCGCAATATAAGCGGCATAATCCCAAAAGCTCACAAGACTTCCGCCGAGGACGCCGAAAATAGTGAGAAGCGTATCTCCGGTGAGTGTATACAGACCGTAAAGAGCGCCCCACGCCAACACGGCGGAAATAACTCCGAGCGCTACACCCTCAACGAGGAACGGCCAGCGGATAAACGAGTTTGTAGCGCCGACAGCCTTCATAATACTGATTTCAAGCCGGCGCGAGAACATTGTAATTCTGATCGTATTCGCGACAATAAAGATAGCGACAATAAACAGGAGAACAACTATTCCTATACTGATATACGAAACGGCAGTCCTTATCTTTTCAAGGCGGGCTGCGAGGTCACTGTTCTGCTGGACACTGTATACACCCGGCACCGAACGAATTTTGTTTACGGTGTCGGAGAAAAGCTGCATATCGGAAACCGTAAGCTTGAAGCCGTCCGGCAAGAACGAGTCGTCCACACCGTTAAGCACGGACGCATTGTCACCGAGAGAAGAAACGACCTGCTTGTAAGCGTCCTCCTTCGGGACAAAATCTATTGATGCAATATTATCGATTTTTTCAAGGTTTGCTTTAAGCTCCGCGACCTCGGCATCGTCCGCATCAAGCTCGGCAAAAACCATTATAACATTCTGTGCCTGAATTTTTTTGAGCATTGCGTCAACATTCAGGAAAAGAAGAAACGCGCTGCCTATCATAACAAGGCATGACATCAAAACTGCGACGGATGCGAAAGACATCAGTCTGTTAACGCTTATATTTTTAATACCTTCATGAGTAAGGTATCTTAAATTCATTGTTTTTCTCATTTTTCTCGAACCCCTTACTCGTTAATTCTCATTGCTGCCGCTGTCTGCACCGGCTGAGGCGAAAGAAGCCTCCTCCGTGACCTCCTCGGCAGAGCTTTCGGGAAGTCCGTAGCTGTCAATAAAGCTTTCTGTGCCGGAATCGGAATTCACATCCTCGTAGAATCCGATGTTATTTTTTCCCGGGAGTTCTTCCTGTACCGGTTCTGCGGCTTTCTTTGCGTCCGCTTCGTCCTTGACCTCAGGGTGGTCGGTATCCGACACGATACAGCCCTTGTCTATCTTAACTATTCTCTTGTCGTATTGGCTTATCAGGTCAACGGCGTGCGTTACCATGATGATAGTCGTTTTATGTATCAGGTTTATCTGCATGAGCAGATCAACAATATCCTTCGACATAACGGGGTCGATGTTACCGGTAGGCTCGTCCGCAATTATAATGTCCGCGCGGTTTACAAGCGCCCTTGCAAGAGCAACTCTCTGCTGTTCACCGCCGGAAAGCTCGGAGGGCATACTCTTTGCCTTGTGCGAAAGTCCGACGAGATTAAGTGCGTACGCTACCCTTCTCGAAATGTCTTTTTGCGTTGCGCCTATAACATGCATTGCAAAGGCGACATTATCATAGACATTTTTTGTCTGAATAATTCTGAAATCCTGAAAAACAATTCCGAGCTTTCTTCTGTAAAACGGGATCTCGCGCGGTTTCATTTTGTTAAGCTCAACGCCGTCAACAACAATAGAACCGGAGGACGGAACCTCTTCGCGCATAATCATTTTCAGAAATGTACTTTTGCCGGCGCCGGAGGAACCGACAATAAATACAAACTCACCTCGGTCGACATGAAGCGTAACATCCGAAAGAGCCTTCACGTCTTTTCCGTAGTTTTTGGAAACATTATAAAAATCTATCATAGAACCTAACCTTTTTTCACTTCGCCGAAAAATAATCTTCGGCTTATTAAGGACAACGGGCGCAAACGGGCCACTTTTATGACCGCCATTGCGCTCCGATTATACTCCGTTCATCTTAAAGTTACTTTAATTTTCGGGAAACAGACCGTTACTCAATACTTGATGGGTGATGAATCAAGATACTTCTTGACCATAAGTGCCACTTTAAAAACGATAGCATCGTCAAACTCTCTCAAATCAAGACCGGTAAGCTTTCTGATCTTTTCAAGACGGTAAACAAGCGTATTTCTGTGGACAAAAAGTTTTCTTGAAGTTTCAGAAACATTGAGGTTGTTTTCGAAAAATTTCTGAATGGTAAAGAGTGTTTCGTGGTCGAGTGTTTCAATTGAACCGCGCTTAAACACTTCCCTCAAAAACATTTCGCAGAGTGTGGAGGGAAGCTGATAAATAAGACGGGCAATACCGAGATTTTCGTAACTGATGATAACCTTTTCGGTATCAAAGACCTTACCGACTTCAAGTGCGACCTGGGCTTCCTTGAACGAACGGGCGAGATCCTTTATTCCCCTGACCTGGGTGCCTATTCCGACGACTGTATGGCTTGCTATCTCGGCATCGAGCGAGTCAATGACCGAGCGGGCGAGCTTTTCGAGGTCCTTGACCTCGGCACCGGCGGAAATATCTTTTATAATAGCGATATCATTTTCGTTTATGTTAATTACAAAGTCTTTGTTCTTGTCGGGGAAAAGCGACTGGATTATTTCAAACACCGAAGCTTCGCACGATTCGCCGAGCCTGAGAAGGAATACGACTCTGACAGCCTCGTTATTGAAGTGAAGCTCGCGTGACTTTAAGTAAATATCACCGGGGAGAATATTATCAAGCATAACATTCTTTATAAAGTTACCCCTATCGTATTTTTCATCGTAATACTGCTTGATATTTGCCAGGGACACAGCAAGAACTGCGGCATACTTTTCCGCAAGAGCATCTGTTCCTTCAATAAAAACGGCATACTCCGGCTGCATAAGCGAGCCGAAGGCACGGTAAGTATATCCGTTCACCGCAACGACACTGTTCGATGAAAAAGCCTCGGTAACGCCGGAAGAAATAACATCGCCGATTTTACTGAGCTCGGTACATGATACTATCGTTCCGCTTTCATCAATTACGCCGACTACCCTGCCAACGGCATCTTTCATTTGATGAATAATCCCCTGGAAAAGTCTGTTTGACATATATTATTGCATTCCTTTCATTGAACAAAGCTTATATACAAAAAACACAAAAGACAACAGTTATATAATACTCATTTTTAATTGAAAAAGCAAGTCTTTTTATAAAAAGATACAAATTTTGGGGTCGTTTTTATGGAAAAATGTTAAATCACGCATAGTTTGACTATAAAAAATATACAACAGCAGACCTACTTTTTTGTAGATAAAGCCGTTGTATATTTTCACCAATAGTTCAGCGATTTTTTGTAATTTCGGCGACTTCTTCGCTGCCGAGTTCCCTGCATTCGCCCGGTAAAAGACTCTCGTCAAGTTTCAGTCCGCCGAATGAAATTCTGTGCAATCCCAGCACACAGCTGCCGAGGGATGAGAACATTCTCTTTATCTGATGATAGCGCCCTTCAAAGAGAACGACCTCGTAAACGGGATGTCCGTCGATATATTTTTCCGTTTTTGTGATCTTCGCAGGCTTTGTTACGCCGTCGGAAAGCTCAACTCCGGACATAAATTTCTTTTCATTTTCGGGAGAAAGCTCCGTTTCGGCTGTGACGAGATATGTTTTCGGGACATGACGAGAGGGGGATAAAACGGAGTGTGCAAACTCGCCGTCGTCCGTGATAAGCACAAATCCGGTCGAATCCTTGTCAAGCCGTCCTGCGGGAAAAAGTCCGCGCCGCTTCATGGAATCGGGAACGAGGTCTACCACTGTCCGTTCTTCGGGAGAACGCGAAGCCGAAACGACATCCGCCGGTTTGTTCATCATTATGTAGATATACTTTTTATAGCTGAGAGTGTCGCCGCAGAAAACGACCGTATCACTTTCCGGGTCAACGGAAATTTCGGCGTTTTTAACTGCCGTGCCGTTCACGGCGGCAAATCCCTTTTTTATGAGTTTTTTTGTTTCCGAGCGCGAAACGCCCGTCTGATTTGATATAAATTTATCAAGTCTTATTTTTTCATTCAAACAGTTTCACCGTCAAATCCCGTCATATATCCGTCCGCACCGATACAATGTATATCGCCGCCTATTATCTTGCCGTCGTAGAGAAAGACAACCGCTACAAGATCATTCCGTTTTCTGTCTGTCACACGATATGTGTATTTTGTAACGGTTTTTCCGGAGTAAGCGCTCAAATCAAAGCCCTGTTTTTTTTGAAGCTCGTTATACTCCGAAAAAACCTCGGACTGCTCCTTTTTTATCGAAGTGGTTTCGATACTTACGGGTTTATCCTCCGTCACGGAGACTTTCTTTCCTTTCAGAAATGAAACGCAGACGGAATTTGAGTCCTTCGGGGCTTC
This sequence comes from Clostridiaceae bacterium, assembly GCA_016297645.1. GTDB lineage: Bacteria > Bacillota > Clostridia > Oscillospirales > Acutalibacteraceae > RUG806. The sequence continues at coordinate 14,719 of JAEDGF010000014.1, read as the reverse complement.
TTTGCCCGTTCCCTTAGACAAAAGAGAAACGGCAAAGGCAACCGAACAAATTGCGGCAAGAAACGATAACAGATAAAAAATGACTTTTTTTCTTTTAAAAACGCCGTACATAAACAAACACCTCGCACAATACATATGCGAGGCAATGCTTTTTAATTCGTTCAGGACTGCTTTGTAGTAGCGGATTTAAGCTGCTGGGAAGCAATTCTGACTTTGTTAAGACTCTTTGTGAAATCGTCGATGCTCTGCGAAAGAATATCGTCGGTTTCAGCCATTATTTTGTCAACGAAACCGGTTGCGCCGTTGCGAAGCTCGGTTGCCCACTTCTGAGCGTTATTGACGATTTCAGCCGAATTCTTCTTTGCCTGCTCGACGATATCCGCCGCCTGCTTCTTTGCGTCTGCGATAATCGAAGCGGCGTTTTCGTTGGCAACGCGTGTAATCTCGCTTTCTTCAACGAGCTTACGCGCCTGTATCTCCGCCTGGGCTATCTGACGCTCGGCGTTGTCGTTTGCCTGAGCAAGAATGACCTTGCGCTCGGCAGCGATTTTGCGCGCCTGGATAACCTCGTCGGGCATACTTATCTTGATATCGGCAATTATTGAGCGGATGGCTTCCGCATCGACTCTGACCTTGTCGCCGACAAGCGAACGCTTGCCTTCTTCAAGAAGGTCCTCTATCTGGCTGAGTAAATCTTCAACTCTCATTTTTGTTTCACCTTTCTCTTAATTCTCTTATTCTTTTTTCTATATCCTGTTTTATTGCAGGGGGAACGAAATCCGAAATATCGGCGCCGTAGCTGCCGACCTCTTTCACAAGGCTCGAACTGAGGAACATATATTCCGTGTCCGTGACCATAAAAATGGTTTCAATGTCGCTTGCAAGCTTCTTGTTTGTCAATGCCTGTTTGAATTCATCCTCGTAATCGGACAGCACGCGCAAGCCTTTAACTATGGCAGTCGCGCCTTTTTTTACGGCATATTCCGCAAGAAGTCCGTCGTGGAATTCAACATCGACATTGGGAAGATGTGAAATGCTGCGTTTTATAAAATCAACGCGTTCGGCAGGAGTAAACATTCCGCCGTTTTTCTTTGAGTTCGTAAGGACAAGAACGGTAACCCGGTCGAACATCTTTGCCGTACGGCGGATTATATCAAGATGCCCGACGGTAATGGGGTCAAACGACCCGGGACAAATCGCCAAGGACGCCATATATCAAACCTCCGCTGTATTTTTTGGACGGTAAAGAGTTATCTTGACAGACGAATACTTATATTCCTTTGTCTTTTCAAAACAGCCGAAATTTTCCGGCAGATCTTCGTCCGCCTTTGTTTCGCAGACTACAACGGCGTTTTCGTCCAGCACACCCGGCAAAAGCTCGAACGACTTCGGGATAAGCCCCTTATGATAAGGCGGATCAAGGAACACGACCCCGAATTTATCGCGGCATCCGTTAAGATAATTCAGCGAGTCACCGAAAACGACGGCTGATCTATCGGAAAATCCGACTGCTGCAAGATTGCTCCTGACGGCATCAAGACTCTTTTTGGAGCTGTCGACAAAAACGACGAACTCCGCGCCGCGGCTCAAAGCCTCGATACCCATCTGACCGCTGCCGGCAAACAGATCGAGCATACGAACGCCCTCGACCTCGAATTGAATAATATTGAAAACCGATTCTTTAACTTTATCGGTAGTCGGACGGACATCATATCCGTCGGGCGAAACAAGCCTGCGCCCTCTCGCCGTACCGCTGACAACTCGCATAGACCACACCTGACGGCAGAAAAACAAACACCGCCGGATACTCCCGTTTACAGTTTAGTATATTATCACACCGAAACGGGTGGTTTGTCAATATTTTTTTCTTTATTCGGTGAATTCAACAGCATTTTCTGTCAACATTTTTCAAAATATGAGCTATTTTTTGTTTGCATCGAAAAATTTAAGGATGTTTTCCGCAACCGGAGCGGTAATTCCGGGGACTGAAATAAGGTCGTTGTAATCGGCTGCGGAAATTGCCGACAGCGTTTTAAAGCGCTGCATTAAAGCCTTCGCGCGTGTTTTTCCCACGCCCTCGACAGCACAAAGCGTGCTTTCAAGAGTGGTCTTTTTCCTTTTCTCACGGTGATACGAAATGGCGTATCTGTGAACCTCCTCCTGAATTTCGGAAACGAACGAAAAAACGCTTCTGCTGTCTTTGATAGCGACCTCTCCTCCCTCGGAGGTGATGGCGCGGGTACGGTGCTTTCCGTCCTTGACCATACCGAAAAGGGGTACATCGAAATTTCTTTTTACAAGAATTTCTCTTACTGCCGTGACCTGACCGAGTCCGCCGTCAAGAAGAATAAGGTCGGGCTTTACGCCGAAGCCCTCGCCTGCTCCCTCGTTTGTATAGTATTCGCTTATGCGGCGGTTGATGACTTCTGCAAGCGAACGAAAGTCATCCTGTCCCTCAAATGATTTTATCATGAATCTGCGGTAGGATTTTCTGAACGGCTTTCCGTCTTTGTATACTATCATACCGGCGACATTTTCATGTCCGGCGGTATTCGAGATATCATAGGATTCTATATACTGCGGATAATCGGCAAGTCCGAGCATCTCCTGCAATTCGAGAAGGACTGCCCTGTTTCTGTCGTCGCTTGTAATAAGCCGCGACAGCTTCTGCATGGCGTTATTGCGCGCCATTTCAACAACACCGGCGTTTTCACCGGCAAGCGGACGGACGATTCGCACTTTTTTCTTTTTTATCTCGGAAAGATATTTTTCGGTGTCCTCTTTTTCGTCAAATTCGCAGTCGACACATATTTGAACGGGTATATCATCGGCGGTGGAATAATAGGAACACAAAATCTCCGAATATTCCGCTGCACTGTCGTCAATTCTGTCGACAATAAATGTTTTTGTATCGGTAAGTGCACCGCCGCGAAAGGACAAAACACAGACGGCGCTTTTGTTTCCCGTCCCGGCTATGCCGAAAACATCCTGTTCTTCTGTTTTTACCGAAACAACATGCTGTTTTTGCGACACTCTCTCAACGGCTCTTATTCTGTCGCGCAGCTTCGCAGCCTTTTCAAATTCAAGCTCCTCGGAAGCTTTATTCATCTCCGAATAGAGCTGTTTAAGGTAATCACTTTTTCCGCCCAGAATAAATTTAACTGCGTCATCGGCGTTTGCGTCGTACTTCTGCTGAGATATAAGACCGCAGCACGGCGCTGAGCAGAGCTTTATATGGTAATTAAGACACGGGCGCGACTTTTTATTTATGTCGCGCGGAAAGACTCTGCCGCAATGGGGCAGCATGAATATGTCAAGTGCCTGTCTGACCGCAGCAGAGGAATTTTCCGAGCTTGTAAACGGACCGTAGTAGACAGCGTCGTCGTCTGCTTTTTGCTTAACGGCACTTATTCTTTTCCACTCACCGCGCGTGACCCTTACATAGCTGTACCCTTTATCGTCTTTGAGCAGTATGTTGTATTTCGGCTGGTGTTTTTTTATAAGATTGCATTCGAGAACGAGCGCTTCAAACTCACTGCTGACAACGATATAATCGAAATCATTGACATTCTCGACCATTTTGCGCACCTTGCGCGTGTGGTTGTTTTGCGAGCCGAAATACTGTGACACGCGGTTACAAAGCACCTTCGCTTTTCCGATATATATTATTGTCCCGGTTTTGTCTTTCATTATATACACGCCGGGCTTGCGCGGAAGCGCCGTTGCTTTTTTTCTTAGCTGCTGAATATCCATTATTTTCCTCTTAAAATGAAAAAAGTGCATCGGGACAAACCGACACACAGCTTTTCACACCGAATCGATTACTCGGCAAAACCTGAGATAACGAGCTTGGAAAGAGCATCGACAGCCTCGTTCTCGTCCAAACCGTCAGCAATGATCCTGATGTCGGTTCCGCCTGTAACACCGAGAGAAAGAACACCGAGAAGGCTTTTTGCGTTTGCTCTGCGCTCGTCTTTTTCAACCCAAATCGATGACTTGAACTCGTTCGCCTTCTGAATGAAGAATGTGGCGGGGCGCGCATGAAGTCCTACCTGGTTCTGAACAGTGATATCCCTTACTACCATACTATAAGAATCTCCCTCCGGAAAATTGTTTACTCGTTATATTATATCACAAACATCAATATCGTCAATCAAAATAAAATGCAAGAAAAATAATTCGTGTGAAAATCTAAATACTAACAAATTCAAACAAGTCGATTTGTGCAGATTAACAATAGAATAAGGACAGTTTTATGTCTTTAATCTGTTTTTTTTGTCTCCGATTTTATTTTTTGAAGGAAAAGACAGTCTTTTTTTGACAAACTTGCTTTATCGAGAAGCTCGGGTCGCCGTTCGAAAGTACGCCTTATCGACTCCTGCCGCTTCCACTCATCAATGTTCGCATGATGTCCGGAAATAAGGACTTCGGGAACGGTCTTGCCGTGCCACGAAAAGGGCTTCGTATACTGCGGGTGTTCAAGAAGAACATTGAAGTGACTCTCTCCGGAATACGCTTCCGCGTTGGGTAATACTCCGTCTATCATCCGTGCAATGCAGTCGGTCAGAACAAGGGCAGGCAATTCGCCGCCCGTCAGGACATAGTCGCCGATCGAAATCTCCTCGTCGACGATTTCTTCGAGGATACGCTCGTCAACACCTTCGTAATGGCCGCAGAGAATAACTATGTTGTCGAGCTTTGAAAGCTCCTTTGCCCTCTCCTGCGTAAGCACCTTACCCTGCGGCGACATATAGATAACATGAGGGACTGCGTTCATTTCGTCTTTTATATGGCAGTAACAGTCGTAAATAGGCTGCGCCTGCATAAGCATTCCCATTCCGCCGCCGTAAGGCGTATCGTCAACGCGGTTATGCTTGTCCGCCGAAAAATCACGGATATTGACCGCATTTATCTCTATTATACCCTTTGCAACGGCTCTGCCGATAATACTTTCGGAAAAAACCGTGCGGCACATTTCGGGAAACAGCGTCATAATATCAATCCGCATCGTCAAAAATTCCTTTCAGGGGTCTTATATAGACGCTGTTTTGCTCAACATCCGTTTCTATGACAACGCTTTTAACGGCGGGAACAAGATACTCTCTGCCGTTGTTATCCTTTACCGCCCATACATCGTTAGCGCCGGTCTGCATTACTTCACTGAGCGTACCGTAAACATGCGTGCGGTCGTCCGCATCATAAACCTCGCAGCCGATAAGCTCGCTTATAAACCAAGTACCGTGCGGAAGGTGCGCATCGCCGCGCCTGATATACAAGACGGTATTTCTCATTTTTTCCGCATCGTTCGCGGAATTCACACCCGTCAGCCTGATAAGAGCGACATTGCCGTGAGGACGACAGGAAACGACCTTTACCGGCTGTGTCCCCTTTTCGTCAAAATAAACGGTTTTGAATTTTGCTGCAAACTCGGGAGAATCGCACCACGGGTTCAGGCGCATTTCGCCCCTGACCCCGTGGGTTCCGACTATCTGACCGAGTTCAAGGAACTCTTTTATCATACTTTATCTGCCGAAAATCAAACCTCGGGAATATCGAGAGTGATTTCTTTGCCGAGAGCAGCCGAACGGGCAATACCGTCGATGATAGCCTGGTTGTAGAGGATCTGGCTTGACGGTACGGGAGCGGGCTTGCCGTACTTAACGGCATCGACAAAGAGTCTTATCTTGTTATAGAAGTTATCCTCTTTGTTTGTGCGCTCGGGAACTTCCGTTTCGATCTCGCTGCCTGCAAGGGTCTTGTATATTTTGAGAGGCCCGCCGATGCTGCCGTTCCAGCACTCTGTTGACGGGATACGAAGTCCGGCTTTTGTTCCGAGAATAAGCGTGTCGCCTGCGGTGTCCATATTCATAGCCCACGAAATTCTGAAATCGAGAACAATTCCGCCTTCAAGACGAATGAAAGCAGCCGCGAAGTCGTCAACGCCGAATACCTTCGCATATTCGGGATGAGTGGGATAGTAGTTGGGGTCTTTTCCGAAGAAAGCCGAAGTATAACCCGAAACGGTAAGGGGCTTGGGATAGCCGATCGAATTGAGAACCATATCGAGCGAATAGCAGCCAATGTCGGCAAGTGCGCCGAGACCTGCTGTTTTGTCCTCAATGAAGCTCGTGCCGTAAGGCGTGGGGATACCTCTTCTTCTGCCGCCGCCGGTCTGAATGTAGTAGATCTGACCGAGCTCGCCGGATTCAACGATAGCTTTGAGCATCTTCATGTTCTCGTCAAAACGGGGCTGGAAGCCGATGGAGAGGATCTTGCCGCTCTTTTTCTCGGCTTTTACTATCTCAACGGCTTCGTCGAGAGTAACGCACATGGGCTTTTCAAGAAGTACATTTACGCCGTGTTCAAGAGCATAAATGGAGCATTCCGCATGTGTTCTGTTATATGTGCAGACGCTGACGGCGTCAAGCTCTTCCGCGTCAATCATGGACTTATGGTCGGGATAAAGACGGATGCCGTCTATTCCGTTTGCCTTGCAGAACTTCTCTGCCTTGCCGGGAACGAGGTCGGCTGCGGCAACGATTTCAACATCGGGACAGCGAAGGTAATTTTTGACATGAGCCTCAGCTATCCAGCCGGTACCGATGATACCTATCTTGACTTTTTTTCCGGTGTCGACGCTTTCGGTCTCGACATCGCCTTCTTTAAAACGGTTGAGGATATCTTCTGCCATTTTCTTTTACTCCTTTACAAAATCGGATATTTGTTTATGAATAAGCGAATTTGAACACACAAATGACGAGGAAGAACAGATACTCGGTTCACCGCCGTCAAAGGTCGTACATTTTCCGCCTGCTTCCGAAATAATAATACTGCCTGCCGCATAGTCCCACGGGGACAACAGAACTTCAAAAAACGCGTCCGTTCTGCCGCACGCGACACAGCAGATGTCGTATGCTGCAGAACCGCTTCGTCTTATATCGGCACACTGCATAAAAACTTTTTTTGCCGCATTAAAAACTCTGTCCGAATATTTTTCACGGTAGTACGGCGCCGTTCCGAACGACACCAGCGCCGTTGAAATGGGACGAGCGGAAACGGCTATCTTTTTTCCGTTGAGATATGCGCCGGCACCTGCCGCAGCGGTAAACAGTTCGTCATAATAAGGGTTATATACAGACCCGAACAGCGGTTTTCCGTAAGAAAACACACCTACCGAGATAACCGAACATCTCATATCATGTATAAAGTTCGTAGTTCCGTCTATCGGGTCGATAACAAACAGCAGTGCGCATGAAGCGGTGCTGTCTGAATTATCTTTTTCCTCTGCCAAAAAGGACGCCTCCGGGAACCTCTCGGACAATCCGCCGATAAGCTTGTCCTGCACAGCCTTGTCGTAACGCGTTACAAAATTGGCAGCGCCTTCTTTTACTTCGACTGCGCCGTTTTCCTTCTCGACATCGTGAGCAGAGAGCATTATTTTACCGCATTCGCGCATTAGGTCGGTTACATATTTTTCGTCAAAAGCCATTTTACAGTTCCTCTGCGTTCAGGTCAAGTCCCATGGCAAGTCCGAACTTTGTTTCTATAAGCGGCTTGAAGCCGTTCTTTTTGTAGAATGCGACCGCGCGTTCGTTCTGCCGGTCGCACACAAGCATAAGGCTCTCGATGCGGCGTTTTCTGAGCCGTGTTTTGAGCGCACGGATAAGGGCAGTGCCAAGCCCTTCGTTCTGATAGTTTTCATCAACATCAATATGGAAGTGACATTTATATGATTCCCTGAACATGGAATGCGTCAGCATATCCATTTTTGCGTCGACATATCTTTTTGCGCTTATTGCGGCTGCCTGCGGAAGGTAGACTTCCGAGAAAACACGCTCGTAATTATCATAGTTCTCACAGCAGAGAATGTAGCCTACCGGTTCATCGGATTCATCCACCGCGACAAAACAATTCTGCGGTTCCTGTTCTATATAGTAGTTGCAATACATTATAAGGGTATACTTTTTCGTATCGTCCGATGCATTTGCGCAGCCTGCGTTATCAAGACATATCTGCTGTACTCTGGCGCGGTCGCTTTCTCTGTACGGTCTTACGGAGTTCACTCCAACATCACCTCAGCGTAATTATACATTCATTTTTACAAAAAGTCTACAAAAACTCTGTATTTTACAAAAAAAATATGGTAATGTATTTTACGGAGGGATCTGAAATGAAAATTGCAACAGTCGGCTCCTCATGGATAACCGAAAAATTTCTTTCGGGTGCGCTCGGCACCGGAAAGATAGAACTTGAAGCCGTTTATTCCCGTTCGGAAGAAAAAGGACGCGCCTTTGCACAAAAATACGGCACGGAAAAGATCTATACATCACTTGAAGAAATGGCGAATGACGGCGCAATTGACGGCGTTTACATAGCAAGCCCGAACAGGCTTCACTTCGAGCAAAGTATGCATTTCCTTACTCACGGAAAAAATGTTATATGCGAAAAGCCCGCAACGACGACAGAAAGCGAAATGCGTGAAGTTATAAAAACCGCGAAGAACAGGAATCTGATATACACCGAAGCCATTATGCCGATGTATGTCCCGGCTTTTTCAACACTTAAAAGCGCCGTCGACGAAATAGGAAAAATACGCACCTGCAACATAGTGTACTGCCAGCTCTCCTCAAAATACCCGGCGCTGCTGCGCGGAGAGAATCCGAATATTTTCAACCCCGAAATGCATACGGGTGCACTTGCGGATATCGGCGTATACAATGTTTTTGTTGCCGCCGGACTTTTCGGAGAGCCGAATAAAATAACATCAAAGTGCACATTCCTCGACACGGGGGCAGACGGACAGGGCACTGCGATTCTGACTTACGGCGACATGTCCGTAAACCTCATCTTTTCAAAAGTCGGGCAAAGCTACTCGCCGTCTGAAATTATAGGCGACGAAGGGACAATTTCAATAGGTTCCGTATCACTTCTGACGGGAATAGACCTCACACAAAACGGCGAACGGAAAAATCTTGTCCCCGAAAATATTTCGCGTGATGAAATAATGGGAGCGGAGGCTTCCGCTTTTGCCGATGCGGTAAACGGCTGCGCCGATGCGATAGGCAAAATAGATCGGGTTAACGAAACGGCTCTTATCGTGCGGCGCATATGCGACGAAATACGCAGACAAAACTCATTCCCGTTCTGAGCTTTTGTATTGACAACAGCGTTTTCGCTTCTATAATTATATTGATGTTAAAATACTGAAAGGAATTGACTATGCTTAAAGATATCCCGGGCGGAATTTACCCCACAATGATAACACCTTACACTACCGACAACAAAATCGATTACAACGCCGTCGAGCAGCTGCTCGCGTGGTACGCGGAAAGAGGAGTTGACGGCATTTTCGCTATTTGCCAGTCAAGCGAAATTTTCTTTCTCAGCTTTGAAGAAAGACTCGATCTGCTGAAATTCATAATGGCGCACAAGCCCGCAAACACCGCGATAGTAGCCTCCGGTCATGTTGCAGACGACCTCGACAGACAGATATATGAAGCAAAGGCGTTTGCCGATACGGGAATCGACGCGTATGTGTTTATTTCAAACCGCTTCGCGTCCCCCGATGAAAGCGACGATGTACTCATCAAAAACATGGAGCGTGCAGCGGATGCGCTCCCCGAGGTTTCACTCGGTGTATACGAATGTCCCCACCCGTATAAGCGGCTATTAACACCCTATGTTCTGCAAAAAATGGCACAGACGGGCAAATATCAGTTTTTGAAAGACACCTGCTGCGACCTTACACAGCTCAAACAAAAGCTCGACGCGGTAAAAGGCACAGACTTAAAGATATTCAACGCAAACTCCGCTACCCTACTCGATTCGTTAAAGCTCGGCTGCGCAGGTTTTTCCGGCGTTATGGCAAACTTCCACCCCGAAATATACGCAAAGCTTTACAAAATCTATAAGGACGACCCGGCAAAAGCCGAAATTCTTCAAGACTTTATAGGCTTTTTCTCAGTTGCCGAATGCCAGTGCTACCCCGTAAACGCAAAGTATTATCTTTCGCTTGAAGGTCTTGATATCAACCCCGACAGCCGTTCTCGCAGCAAAGCGGAGCTTACCCCGAGCAGACAAGCCGAGATAAAACAAATGCGTGCGCTTACAAAGCTCTTTGAGAAAAAATATCTCTGATCTTTTGTCCTTCGGCACGGCTGCCGTACTAAACAAAGTGTAAATATCGGCAAATAAAACGAACCTGCTTTTCGGGATCAGCAGGTTTTTATATTCCATCTGTCGTAAGAAACCGACTTTTGCCGAACCCGGTTTTTTATGCGGAGGAAATAATATTTTATACCAAATCAATATAATCATTTACAAAACAAACTCAAAATGGTAAAATGAAGAAAATCTGTTACGGCATTGTTATCAACATATACAACAAGGAGCAAAAAAAATGACTCTTGCACAGCTTCCGGTCGGCAAAACCGCGATAATCAAAACAGTCGGCGGAGAGGGTGCTCTCCGGCTTCGTTTCCTCGATATGGGGCTCATTCCCAAAACCGTTGTAAAGGTTCAAAAGGTGGCGCCGATGGGCGACCCGATCCAACTGCTTATCAGGGGCTACGAGCTTACGGTAAGAAAAGAGGACGCGGAAAAAATTGAGATAGGCGAGGTTAACTGAGGATGATATACGCTCTCGTAGGCAACCAAAACTGCGGAAAAACAACGCTTTTCAACGCACTTACGGGTTCAAACCAGCATGTCGGAAATTTTCCGGGCGTTACTGTTGACCAAAAAATAGGTACAATAAAAGGAAAAAAAGACCTGAGCGTTGTCGATCTGCCCGGAATTTACTCCATAAGACCCTACACAACGGAGGAAATCGTAACGCGTGATTTTGTCCTGAACGAAAAACCGGACGGGATAATAAATATCGTCGACGCAACCAACATAGAACGCAACCTCTACCTCTCTTTACAGTTGCTCGAATTGCATATTCCGACTGTTATCGCTCTCAATATGATGGATGAAGTCCGCGGCAACGGCGGAAGCGTTGATATAAAAAAAATGAGCGATGCTCTCGGTGTTCCCGTTATTCCGATAGCGGCGGCAAAAAACGAAGGCATAACGGAAGTAATCGACCAAATAGTAAATGTTTCGCGCAATAAAATTCTGCCGAAAGTAATGGACTTCTGCCCGGGCGGTCCGGTACACAGGTGTATTCATGCCGTTTCACACTCGATAGAAGATCACGCAGCCGCCTGCGGTCTTTCGCCGCGTTTTTGCGCAACAAAAATAATTGAGGGCGATGCGTCATTTTCGGAAAGACTCGGCTTGAACGAGAATGAAATAGAGCTTATTGAGCATACTGTGATCGAGATGGAGCATGAATCCGGACTTGACCGAAACGCGGCACTCGCTGCAATGCGCTATGATTTTATCGAAAAAGTGTGTGCCGAAAGCGTCGTCAAGTGTCATGAGAGCAAAGAACATATCAGAAGCACTAAAATAGATAAATTTCTCACAGGAAAATACACGGCTATCCCGGCATTTCTTCTTATTCTGTTTACGGTTTTCTTCCTGACTTTCAATGTTATCGGCGGAAAACTCAGCGACCTTCTCGCAGACGGAATCGACTCATTCACCGCAGTGGTCGACAAAGGACTCACATCATACGGGATAAATCCGGTGGTTCACAGCCTTATAACGGACGGTGTTTTCGCAGGAGTCGGCAGCGTTTTGAGCTTTCTGCCCATAATTGTTGTGCTTTTCTTCTTCCTCTCCGTACTCGAAGACACGGGATACATGGCGCGTATTGCTTTTGTTATGGACAAACCGCTGCGCAAGATCGGTCTTTCCGGGAGAAGCCTCGTACCCATGCTCATAGGCTTCGGCTGCACTGTTCCCGCCGTCATGGCGACGCGTACACTGTCGTCCGACCGTGACAGAAAAATGACCATTTTGCTGACTCCGTACATGAGCTGCTCTGCAAAAATTCCCATTTATGCCGTTTTTTCGGCTGCATTTTTTCCGGGGCATGAAGCAGTTGTAATGATATGTCTGTATATTACAGGTATTCTTCTCGGAATCATAGCTGCGCTTATACTCAAATCGACCGTATACAGCGGCAATCCCGTCCCGTTTGTAATGGAATTACCGAACTACCGTTTTCCATCGCCGAAAAGTGTTTTTCTGCTCATGTGGGAAAAGGCAAAGGATTTCCTTCAAAAGGCATTCACCATTATTTTCACAGCATCCGTCATCATCTGGTTTTTACAGACCTTTGACACCCGTCTTAACATAGTCACCGACAGCTCCGAAAGCCTTCTCGCGCTTGTCGGTCAGGCAATAAGTCCCATTTTTGTCCCGCTCGGCTTCGGTGATTGGCGCATCGCGACTTCCCTTATAACAGGCTTTACCGCAAAAGAGGCTGTAATAAGCACAATGAGCGTTTTGCTCAATGTCAGTCAGTCGGAGCTTGCAAGCGTGCTTCCGGCTCTGTTCACTCCCGTAACAGCGTGCTGCTTCCTTGTTTTCTCACTGCTCTACACCCCATGCGTTGCGGCTGTCGGCACAATACGGCGCGAGCTTGGTTCGGTAATTAAAACGATAGGCACGGTCATCATGCAATGCTCCGTTGCTTGGCTTGCGGCATTTCTGATTAAAACGGCAGCCGGGCTGTTCGTTAAATGACAGTGCTGCATATAACGAGGACTTAAATGAAAATTGCGGATTATATTCTATTGGCAATAATTGCCGCCCTGTTTATTGCGGCTGTCGTAAGAACCGTCAGACGCGGCGCCTGCCCGTGCGGCACCTGCAACTCGTGCAGCGCGTGTAAAACAGATAAAAGAAAAAGCGCACATTCCGGCTGCGCCGAATGCAGTAAAACAAACGGTGTAGGCTGCGCGGAATGCCGTAATACGCTCTGTGGGAACTGCACGGAATGCCGCAAATCAGACTCTGCAAAAACCACGGGCAAATGCTGTGAATGCAAAAAAAAGATTAATTGAAGAAGGGGCTGTAAAAAACGAGTTTTTTACAGCCCCTTCTTTTATACAGATGTTTTATGTCTTGCCGCGTCGTATTTCTTTTTTATTTTTCCATTGCCAATCAACTTGAAAACAGTAAAAAAATTATCTTCATTTTTAAGTTCTGCCCAAGAAAAAACAAGAACATCTTTACTGTAATCATCATCAACCGTTGAAATCCAAACACCTTCTTTGGCGGCAATTACAGAATACCGTGCATTCAGCAATTTAGCATATCCTCTGGCTTGTGTTTTTGCTTCCTCCAACAACTTGCCGGATGGAATCGTTATCTTCGCTTCCACCAAAAAATCTGCTGACTGATGTCCGGGATTCAAAACGGGATGAATTACAAAATCAGGGATTAAAGCATGATTGTGATTACCTATCTCAATATACAATTGCTGTTGATATTCGCTCTCAGTGTATCCCAGTTTTTCAAGAAACGGCTTAATAAGTTGATCTTCAACATCTTTTTCACGAGCATAAATGCCTTCTGTTTCATCAACGACATATTCCAGTCGTGGTAAATCGCTTTTTGCCATATCAAGAAGATGATTGTATATTGACGGATACAGTTCCACGCCGTTTATCCCTTGCATGTTTTTACGAACGATGGGTAGGTCTTTGGCTATCGAATCTTTTTGAAGCTGCTTTTGTGTTATTCGATTTATCTTCTTTGGTCGAGCAATATATGTACATCTGTAATAATAAAAAAACGGATCATTAAAGCCAAGTGAAACACTTCTCCAAATTGAATCAACCGCACTGATCGGGGAACGAAGATACATTACGATTAAATCTCCGGCTCTTGTATCAGGATTGCATTGCCAACAGCTTATGATATCGGAGTCATCATCAAGAAAAGCATCGTTCTTTGAGCCACCGATAAAAAATGCACTTTTCGGCTCCGGTAAGGATTTGATAATATAGCTGTCCGTTCCGCCGATATATTTGGGTGCAAAATCATATAAGAATGCACATAATTCATAGGGCGTCATGTTGTATTTGAGTCTGAAATCGTACAGCGCGGTACAAATTCCACCATAGTGATATATCCTACCCTTGTAATCTCTTTTGACGGGAATCGTCGGAAGCGCAATATCAAACTCATTTGATATTTTTTCAAGTACATTATAGTTGTATTGAAAATAGTACGGAACGAACAGTTCCGGAAATTCCATTGCCAAAAAAGTGGTATAGTATGCCATTCCCTCGCTAAACTCGGAAAACAGCTGGTTGTCGGTCATCGCCCCACTATCATTCAGACCTTGATAAAAGGTATCCATTAAAAACTCTACACTATACTCACCATCATCTAATTCTGCCATAGGATAACAGGCATACAAAAAACCGAAATCTTTAATGTTTATACCGTCACTTAACTCCTGCAATTCTGATCGCAGATGTTCGGAAATCGCTTTGCTTGGACACTATACATTGTGCAACTCGCAAATTGTTCGCACACTGTCTTCCGTAAAAGAATCGCAGATACATTTCTCAAAGAAAGCGGCAATCTCTTTTCCACCGGCCTTCAAATATGTTTTCCAAATATAATCGTTAAACATAACACTTGTCCCTAATCTTGAAAATTCTGTTTTTTACTTTACAGCAAAGAATAACAATGCAGACTCTTACAGTTCAAACATTGCTTAACCGGTTTTTTTGAAAAAATGGGGATGCAAAAAACTTAGGGAACCTCTGAATAAATAACCCTTATTCTGTTTCTACTCAATGAATCAGCC